>JAEORY010000033.1 GCA_016840645.1 Candidatus Borrarchaeota archaeon
CCTCACGCTAAAGCAGTGAGGCTTCCTGTTTCTGCGACCATACTTGCCTCAACGTAGGCTATCTGATTCAGATACTCCAACGTTAAGGTAGAGGTATTAGTCTCCGCAGGCGTGACTTCGGTAGGTCCCCTACCTAGGATTCTAAGACCTTCGTGTTCTAGCACACAACTGCTGTTAACATCACGGTCTATCACCAAACCGCAATGATAACACTCATAGGTACGTTCGGCTAAACTCATAGCGCGCTGATGACCGCAACGCGAACAGGTCTTGGTGGAGGGGAAGAAACGGTCAATTTCCACCGGTGTATGCACCTTTATTTCAAGCATGCGAATTATTCCACCGAGGCTAGTTGACAGCATTCTGCTACCCCACAAGCGTTGCCAGGCGCCTAAATTCTCATTTTGATAACATACCATTTGAAAATTGGTGGCGAGGAAATGAACCAGTTTATTGCGGATATCTCGTTTAATATTGGTGGTTTTAGCGTAGGCTTTGAGCAACTTATAGAGCGTTTTCCACCAATTCTTACTGCGATACTGTTTACAACTTAATTTTTTACACAACTGCTTTATACGGCGCGTAATTGGCACCTTGTATCGTATACGTATCCCGTTCGAAAGCGATGGTGGCGCTATCATCGCCGTCGTGTGGTCTCGCGGGGTATAGGTAGTTATTGCCACGTAATACTCGCCATGCTGGTGAAGGAGTGTAGCATTGGCACATTCACAATTAGATGGCAGTTGTTCCAAGCCGTTGACCCGCAATTTTTGTGGTATCCTTTGAAGCTGCACGTATTTGCTGTTGATGATCCTGTAGGTATTACCGTATTGCTTGAGCGGGATGGATTTCACATACGACTTGAACTTCAACCGTCCAATCTTGTGACCCTTGGCTTTCACACGCGATAAGCCACGGATATTCTGCTGGGTGCGTGTTATGATGCTCTGACGCATGTGTGACGATAACTGCCTTAATTGGCGAAGCTCAAACCGGTCTTTAACCTTTACTGACACGGCTGTTATGGTATCATCGATGGCAAACACGTTAGGATGCCCAACACAATGATTGTACAGCCATTTAGCTTCCAAAAATAAGAGCCTTAAGCGAGTTAACGAGTCGTGGTTTACATGCGAGCGGTCTAGCTTCACCGTATACACCCGGCACAGCATGTGTTTACGACGCTCCTTAGTGTCCTTCAAAGTAGCTTTGATCCGTTCGTTCTTTGTTAACATGGTACAAGTTCTCCACACAAATAAAAACAACTAGTTAATAATTTACAACCTAATTGCTCACTCTTTGTACTCCATCCTTGTTTATATACTCAGCAAAAAGTAGCATCAAGTTAAAAAATGTAATACATTAACACCATTCATCCCCAAGCTCAAGCAATGGGGCTTTCTTGTTTCGTCTTATTTAAAAGACTGAGTTAATCCCAAATTGGAACTATCCTATAAGATACCAATTTAAGGGAATTAATCTGTATACTGCGGCATACTTATGGATACAACATTGAAAAGCATTAAAAGCATCAACCATAAGAAAAAATAGAAGCCTGAAAAAGGGCGGAAAATTTTTCAGTGCTATGTAAATGAGTTCTTAATTTGTTCGTAAAGCTCTGGGAATTTCTCTAAATATTCCTTCCTTTCTCGTTTTAAATTTTGAACTAAAGCAAGAATCTGCTCTTTAGTATAAAATCGTTCTAAATCAAATTTCCGAATATCAATGCTTGGCACATTTTTAGGTACTTGAACTCCGAAATATGGTTCATCTTCCCATTCAATGGAATCTCTTGCAATTCCTCGAATTATTGCTGCCATTTCTGAAATTTCGACGCGCAATACTTTTTGTTTTATTATCTTTCTTCCGTTTTCATCATCTTCCATTATTTCACCTGCGCCACCTGTATTGACTAAGTAGTAACGAATTTTACTTGGGTATTTTTTGAGGATATCATAGAATCGATTGCCTTCTTCGGCCTTGTTGCCGATTATGAAAGGGTTTGTCCCTACTTCTCTAATAGATTCACCAGCTTTTTCTGGATTACTTCCAGAAGTTTCTATTGATTCACCAAGCATAAAAGCAGCAGTAATCTGTTCTAAATTTAATTTAGAGACGATTGGAACTATTGTATTTCGTCTAGTGATCATTAGTATGATTACGCCATCAACATTCGAAAGCGGCGGTAAGTTGATTTCTGAACTAATAAACTCCTTATCTAAATCTTCCCTTAAGATTACAGCGCGTCCATTCCCAGTGATAGTATTGTCTAAGAAATCAACAACATCTAAATTATCAACTAACACGTTCTCAAGTATTGTGTGAGGTTTCATAAGCGCATTATAAAGCAAAGGTTGATCCTGTAAGGTAAGTCCTTCCGTTTTAAGGAAGAAGCCGCACTCAGTTCCCAAAACTGATCCATCTTTCTTTAAAGCGACAAAATCATCCTGCGCGATCTCAATTCCCTCTCCAAGCTCGTTCAAGTCATGTGTATGGCAGGAATGCGTTGTTTTACCTGTAGCGGTTAAACCAAAAATAAGCATATTAAATCTATTAATTTTGCCTGTTCTGTGATCTTTTGCTTGTATTGATTTCGCACCTGCATGGAGTCCTAGCATTCCCTTTTGTTTGGCATACCACATAGCCATTCGTAAAAACCCTTTCTTAACCTCACCAAAGTAATCTGATCCTAAAACGAAGGTTACACCAATCTCAGGTAGACAAATTACCTGTCTATCTTTCTCATGCCATTCTGGCAGGTCTATTATATACAAACTTGGAAGTTTCATTTCTCTATTTTCAAACAAGGATCCGTTCATCATGTGAGCTAAACGCACGGAATCTGGTCGGGCCAAAGAAACATAAAGAGTACAAGTAGGAGTGAATTCTGGATTAGCTCCCATAGTTCTGACGTTACATAACAATGGCGCCTTCTGCAGATATTTTAACACGGTATCAATTGTTTCAGGGGCACGAGCTAATATCTTCCTCTGTTTTGGGGTTAATTCGGATTGAATCACATCCGAACTACCAATATAAACCGTAAGACCAGCTGACCGATTTTTTACAGCTGAGATAAAATTATAGTTACAGTATTTCGTTTTTCTACCACATATTTCTGCTTTTACTTTGATTTGTGCGGGCGAGGGATGTGCAACATTTGGCTGATGAAATAATTCTTCAACTGTTTCTCTAACTCGATTTAGATCGATTCTTTTACATATATACTCCATATTTTGGATGATACTCTCTTTCGATTCTGGTGAATCTGTTTGTGTATCCTGAATGGCTTCTAATTGAATCGTTTTCACCTTTTCCTTAATTTGTAGCTTTTTGACTTTTGGAAATAATCAGATCACATTTTACGAACGATTGACATATACTTTAAGTAATTTGACATTTGTAAAAATGCACTCTTCTTTTCTGTATTTTTTGATGATATTTTTTAATCATGGATAATATGTCTCTTTAAAAATCTTGCCATTTAAGTAAACAAAGCTAGTCAAAGGTAAACATGGTCAACAATTTTTAGCCAAAGCTTTTTATAAACTCAGTCCAGTTTCTCGAAAGAGGTCTAAAGATGAGGGATCACTTTATTTTTGAGTCCATTAAATGAAATGGCATCTAAAGAATTAGTTGCAGCTGTTACCCTTCCTAAACACGTCAATTTTTTTGATACAACCTTAAGAGATGGTGAACAAACACCGGGAATTGCGCTCGATGTTGAACGGAAGGTAGCAATAGCTCAAGAATTAGATCGGCTTGGTGTAGATATAATCGAAGCAGGATTTCCTATTGTATCACAAGGCGAGAGAGAAGCTGTCAAAGCAATTGCTAACTGTGGTCTTCAAGCAGAAATTTGTGGTTTTGCTCGAGCAATAAAAAATGATATTGATGCAGTGCTTAGTTGTGATGTTGATTCAGTTCTGACGTTCATTGCAACTAGTGAGTGGCATCTCAACTATAAACTTAAAATGACTCAAGAAATCGTTCTGGAAAAAATAGTCACATGCATCGAATATGCTAAGGATTATGGTTTATTGGTTGAACTATGTGCAGAAGATGCGACCGGTACTTCTCTTGATTTCTTAAAGACGTTTTACATGACTGGTGTTGACGCTGGCGCAGATCGAATTATGCTACCTGACACTACGGGTAGGTGTAATCCACGTGTAATCAATGCGTACGTCCGTGCTCTGAAAAAGGTTATTCCTGTACCCCTTAGCATCCATGCTCATAATGACTTTGGACTTGCAACTGCCAATTCTCTAGCAGCTGTGGAAGCAGGAGCAGAAACTGTACAAGTGTGTATCAATGGAATGGGTGAACGTGCTGGAAACGCTAGTTTGGAGCAAGTCGCAGCATGTTTACTTGGATTTCACAATATATCATGTAATATCAAACCACACCTTATTGCAGAAGTCTCTCGGAAGATTGAACGATTAATGAAATTCCATCTACCACCGAATGCGCCGATTGTTGGTAAAAATGCATTTCTTCACGAATCTGGCATTCATGTTCATGGTGTACTAGCCCATAAAGCATGTTACGAGCCAATGGATCCTGGATTTTTCGGCAGGAACAGACAATTTGTCTTGGGTAAACACGCCGGAAGGCATGCTGTCCAATCGATTTTAACAGAGTTAGGGTTGCATGTGACTGCTGAGCAGGAAGAACACATCTTTCGACGCATCAAAGAATATGGTGATCAAGGAAAAAAAGTCACGGATTCAAATGTCTGGGACATTGTAAAAGATGTGCTTCATTTACCAAGCGAGGACTTCCTTGCGCTAAAGACTTTGACTGTAGTCACTGGAAACAAAATCACTCCGACATCCTCTGTGGTTCTTAGTGTACGCGGCGACGAAAGAATCCATACTGCAGCAGGAGTTGGACCTGTTGATGCAGCAATGAAAGCAATTGAAAAAGGCGGTCTTCTTGAAGGAATTAAACTTGAAGAATATCATGTTGATGCAATTACTGGTGGGACATCATCCGCTGTGGATGTTCAGGTGAAACTAAGAGATGAAATTCACGACACAGAAGCATCCACCACTAGTGTAGATGATGACATTGTCATGGCGAGTATAAACGCATTAATTACAGGAATCAATAAACTAATTGCACTTCAACGATTTCAAGGGAAAAACAAAAAGATGGTCTAGATATAGCGCCGTTGTATTGTGAGCGTCTAATTTTTTTATAAAGAATCACACATTCATACCCTTTTTCGCGCGCGTAATAAAAAAGTATATATATTCGGTCGTCACCGAATAAATTAATTGTTCGGTTCAAATCGAACATTCGTTGAAAACCTAATAAAAATATTGTTATATGGGGTTGAAAGATAATGATTGCAGAAGTTATTGTGAAACAGGAATTAGATGCACACAAGAGTATCCCACCAAGTGCCAAAACTGTCTATGATTTAATAAAGAACCAGGGCCCAATTACCGCAAAAGATATTCAAAATGGATGTAAACTTGCTCCCAGAACAGTTCGTTACGCTTTAAAGATCCTTTTAGATGCACATCTAATCCAGCGTTTACCAAATCTTAAAGATATGCGACAGAATATATACAGAACGACAAACTAATTTTACTCTTTTTTCTAATTTTTAGATTCTGTTTAAACACGATATTATCAAACTAATTGTAGACTTATTTAAAATTATTTTTTCGAATCTACTGAACGAAAACTGCAGGACCTTCCAGCTCCTCAGGTTGATAGAAGGAAACTCTCACGAGTATTTCTTTTTTTTTATTTTCTGAGTAATTCAAGAGCAAGAGCTGCATATCCTTTTGCGGATTTTATTAGTTGATCTATAGCCAAATGTTCATTTGGTGTATGTGCCTGCTCTTCTTCTCCTGGACCAAATCCAATTGTTGGAATATTTGCTATGCCAGCTGTATAGACTCCATCAGTTGAAAAAAGCCATTTTATGATTTCAACTTGTTGACCAACTGATTTTTCAAGAACCTTTTTTGCTGTTTGAATTAAAGGCACGGAAGGCTCATAATACCAGGTGGGGAAGAATTTATGATTGATGAGAGTTTTGTTCGTAAATTTTACGGGTTCATCAATAATACTAACAGAAACTTCCAAATCAGATATTTGTTCTCTTACAGTATTTATTACATCATGCATCTCGTTGATTACTACTTCTTCTGTTTCACCAGGGATAATACGGCGGTCGACGACAACACGACATGTATCTGGCACTACATTTCCGCCTGGCGAACTAGAAATATCAATTATGGTTACAGATCCTTTTCCTAAGAATCCATGTGACGGAAGTCTTTCATTTAGCTTTTTTATTTCGTTAATAATCAAAGTCATAGGATAAATCGCATTTTTTCCAAGTTCAGGCATGCTACCATGACTCGTTTTACCTTTTGTAATTATTTCAATTTCTGCTCTACCACGTTGTCCTATCGATAGATTCAGATTTGAGGGCTCACCAAGAATAACACAATTTGGTGAAATTCCTATATTTTCTATAATATGTTTCACTGCTAGTCCTTCATTTAATTCTTCAAAAACCACAGCAGCCATACATAAATCAGTTGGTGGGGTGATTCCGTATCTGCGGATCATTCCAAGAGCGAAGATTTGGCTAGCAAGCGCCCCTTTCATATCAACTACACCTCGCCCGTAAATCGCATTATCTTTTATTATCGCTCCAAAAGGCTCACAATCCCAAGCATCACGCCTTCCAACATCAACATGATCCATATGGGCATCAAATAAAAGTAGATGTTCATTTCCTACATTGCCTTCAATGCATCCAACGATACTTCCAAGCTCATCTGTCATCACATTATCAAATTCGAACTCATGCATCCATTTGGCGATTACTTTAGCAACCGTTTCTTCTTTGCCACTATAACTTGGGATTTTAACAATTTCGCGACAGAATTCAATTAATTCTTCTTTATTATCTTCAATTGCTTCAAGAATTGAATTTAAACTGTTGTCCAAATGATCACAGCCCAAGTATTTTTTCAAAATAGACTGATAATTTTCTTGGAAAAATGACTATATCAAACTGATTGATATAGAATCAAAGTTGCCAAATTCTAAATAACAAGAAAGGCTATATTCTATCTTATTTTAATATATTTTAGAATTTTCGTACCGAGGTTATGCAATTTGAACCATATGGTTCAAATGACTTCGTGCGATCTCATCATCATCAGTTAGATTCCATCGCACTGGGTGTAACCCAATGACACCCCCTCCTACCCCGTCAGCCCTCACTTGCATAAAGGCGTTCGGTTCGCTTTTTCTTACGATATTACCTGCTCCATTGACATCGGCATTGATGAGAACCCCCTGAGCACTTCTGAATAAGCCTCTTCTTATTCTCTTTCCTAGATACTGTTCGTGATGTTCTATAGCTTCGTTATCCAGAAAACTACACTTGCTGGTATGATTTTCTTCTACCAACTCTACCGCTATCCCCTGCTCTTCCGCTTTATACGTTAGCAGGGAGCTGATTTTCTGGTAGGGGATCAACACAAAGGTTTGATTGTTTCGCGTACCTAAGTTCACCTGTTGTTTCCATTCGGGATTATAGCCGATCACCAGTTTGCCAATGCCATGCTGCACACACCAATCTACGACAACCCTGCTGAGTTTGTGGAGGTAATCCTTCGACTTTCTTTCGTACTTGATTCGCAGTTGCTTCATTTTACTACCATCTTGTATCCCTCTGCCATCATCCTTAACAACAATCGGTTTTTTGCCGATGTTATTCACCAGAGTAATGATGTTCGAGACCCCAAAATCGATGCCTGCTATCCGCCTTTTGTCAGGTGCCTTCGGTGTAATTACTTTCTGGTAGACGATTTCACAGACATACCCTACTCCTTTGGGAAGTACTCTCACTTCTCTCAGCTCGGTAGTATCCGCCAGTCGTGTAGTAATGTCATAATCAAAGGTGAGTTTCTTTGGAAATAGGAGCACGTTGTTTTTGATGCGACACTGTTGGTTTGTAAACACTAACAGATGCTCACCATTCTTCTTTTTATATTTGGGTGGTCGTGGTTTCTTCTTGAATTTCTCAGGATGGCGTTTCCACTCTTTAATAGCCCGAAAAAAGGATTTCCATGCTTTGTCAAGTAATCGAAGGATTTGTTGTGCCGTCTGTGCTGGTAATTTTCGGTAATTGGTACTGAGTTTTAACCGATGGTAGAGTTGGTTATACCGTATCCACTGGTTGTGGTGCTTCAATGACTGCTTAATAGCGTAGTTAGCTTCATTATACAAGTTTTTTGAGAGATGACATAAGTGACTAAGGGTCGTATTTGGTTTCAACCAGATGAGCTCAGTTCTTTTAACTCTCACTTAAGCCACTCTCTACTTTGTGCATTCTCTTTTGGGATACCGTTTCATTGAATAGCAGGCGTTTTCAGTATTTAATAATACCATTTGAGTATAAAAACCCCTTTAGTCTAACTCTATAACAACCGATATACTCAAATGTGCTCGATACATATTATATTAGAAGAGCCGCTTCAATTCCACATGAAATAAGGTCGATTAGGATGGTACTTTTGGAGTCTTTACTTTATGGCGCTCTTACAGGATTTGTACTTTCGATTTTTATTGTCTATATGTGGAAACAAAGAGTCAAACGTGTCATGCGAAACATTTTAGGGTCTCATGAAAAGATAGTAACAGTTTATGGAGAATGGGAAGAATAGTGCATAAAGTTAAAAATCCAAATGACTGAATGGACCTGGGAATTATTAAATAAGGAAGAATGGTGTAATTTCATGTATCAGTCATGGTTATCTGATCGTTTATATGAAGCAGCTCAGGATCCATTAGCAAAAATGAACACCTACTGGTATGGAGAAGCTGCAGGTCCAAAATTAGATTCCAAAACAATTGATATGCTCTTGAACTCAAACTTAAGCGAAAGTTAGAGATCAATCTGCTTAAAAGCTATGTATTTTTACGCTTTTTCGTAGAACAATTGTACTAATTCTGATGTATTTCTTTTGAAATTATATAGTCTGAATATAGTTAACACGAAGTTTATATAGCCACAAAAGTGTTACCTAGCATCCAAATTTTGTTATTGGAGGTTATGAAATGGCGATTGATACCGGATTAGATACTATTTTTACAACCTCTGCTTCGTCAATCAAATTTGGCGTTGGCGCAACGAATGAGTTGGGTTATGAATTAAAGAGACTTGGCATAAAGAATACACTAATTATTACTGATAAAAACATTGTTGAAATTGGTCTTGCAGAGAAAGTGAAGGCAATAATCGAGAATGAGGACATTAAGGCTGATATTTATAGCGGTGTTCATATCGAACCAACAGATATATCTGTTAAGGATGCCATAAATTTCACCAAGAATGCTTTGAATCCATATGATGGTTTTGTGGGTCTAGGTGGTGGTTCCTGTATAGACACAGCAAAGGCCGTAAACTTATATACCTCTTTTCCGGCTGATCTGCTGGATTACATCAGTCCACCAGTTGGTAAAGGTATAAAAGTTCCTGGACCACTTAAACCGTTGATTGGCGTGCCAACAACTGCAGGAACTGGTTCTGAAGGAACAACAGTAATAATCATTGATTTGGAAGAACAGAATATAAAAATCGGCATATCAATGCCTTGCGTAAGACCCACTATGGGAATTATCGATCCTCTTAACACATTGACTATGCCACCTTTAGTTACAGCTTCTACAGGTATGGACGTATTCACACATTCTATGGAAGCTTACACAGCCATCCCTTACACATCTCGACCAAGACCGAAAACACCTGCTGACAGACCAGTATATGTTGGATCCAATCCTATCAGCGACGCTGTTGCAGTTATGGCAATAGAAATCGTAGGTAAATATTTAAGAAGAGCAGTAACAAACGGGAATGATCTAGAAGCAAGAACACAGATGCTTATTGGAGCAACTTTAGCTGGCTTGGGATTTGGGAATGCAGGTGTCCATATACCACACTCGATGGCCTATCCAGTAGCCGGCATGATTCACCATAAGACGTGGATTCCTCCTGACTACAATTTAGACTATCCTATGGCCCCTCACGGTCTTGCATGTACGATGGGTGCCCCTGCAGTGACTAAGTTTACTGCAAGTACAGATTTTGAGAAACATGCCAAGATGGCGGAGATGTTAGGTGAGAACATTGAATACCTCACTATGAGAGACGCAGCTATGAAGTTACCAGAGGCAATCATCAAACTAATGAAAGATATTAATTTCCCAAATGGACTCACTGAAATGGGATTTAACGAATCAGAAATCCCTCAATTAGTACAAGGAACCCTCAAACAGCAAAGAACTCTATCTTGTTCTCCAAGACCTGTAACTGCAAAAGATTTAGAAAAGATGTTTAAAGAATCAATGCGCTTCTATTAGTCTAGTCTCCTTTTTCATTTTTACTTCTCTTTTTTTTAATTTCAGATTCACTTGCGCCTATAGAATATATAGAAACAGAATTATAGAGTTTTAAAGACGTATATATATATACCAAAAGAGCATATCGTCATTTACACTTAACGATTTCAAAGGTCAATCACCCCCTACCAAGTTAGGGGGCTTGTTCCGTGAGGAGCGAGAGTAATTGGTTGATTAGCCTAAGAGAGGTCGTGGTGAAACACACATGACGGTATCTACGTTATCAGCAGAGTTAAAGAACACACCACGGGATGCTTCTCTAGTCCCGTGCTCTGTAAATGGTGGTTTAAACAGAGAGGAAACTCTCAGTGATCATCGTATAGTACTGACTGATAACCTTGGCGAAGAGAACCTACTCCCTTGGTGTTGGGAGCGACGGGACTTGAGAGTACCCGTCATTAAAACACCACCCGAGGTTGGGTACACCAACCCCTGTCCTTGCAGAAAGGGTTGTGTGAGCAACGCTCGCCCTCAATTCCTCACCCCAACACGTTGAGGGGTCTTCTTGCGGTGAAATGATAAAATCTTGCCTTTAATTGAGTTATAGTATTTAGTGAGATACATGTCATCTTCAAAGGATATTCTAAATGATGTTCTAACAGATTTAGGACCATTAGGCTCTTTCGGTGTGATGTTTTTAGCATCAAATGGTGAGATACTTCATGGATCCTTTACCAATGAAGAACATGAAAGTCTCGCTGTTGATATAGTAAAGAGAAGTTTTTCCAACATGGATGTCTCTGACTTTATTCAAAGAGGGCTATCTGATCTTAACTCTCAACTTTATGTCTTCAAGCTAGCTGAAGATATTGTAGTGAGCTTGATAACAAATGAATCTATTGGAACTGTCTTAGTTAATCTAAATGCAATCGTTAAGAAGTATCATAAACAACTTGAGGACGCATTTCCAAATTCTAAGACACCTAGAAAAGATTCTGATCGACCAATTGATTTTACTGTATATGAAATACAAGATGAAGTTTTATGCAAAACAGTGAAGAGAATTTTTGAAAGGATTAAACACCTAGGAATAATTGAGATTCTATTTTTTGAAGGAGATAAATTTGTCTTTGGAAACTTTGCTGACGTTGATAAAGAATACGAAAAACTGGCAATAGACCTTGTGCAGCAACACGTCTCTAGTTTCAATGTTTCTGATTTCATTAGAAAGACTTTAGAGAGTGATATAAAATTGTATGTGTGTAAACTTTCTGACACACTTACAACTGCGTTTCTAGCTAAGAATCCGCTTGGTCAAATTCTGTTGCGGTTAAAAGAAATAATCGAAGAACTAAGCCATAATTAAACAAAAATAATATAAATTGTTTTTGAGCAAAAAATGAAATAATAAAACTCTTGCAAAAGAAGAAAAGTATTTTAGGTTGAAGTAGTAGTAGTATCTGGACGCTCATTTTGAGCTGCATCAACGAATTTTTGTATTTCTTCATCAGAAAGTTTGGTGAATGTTCTTGTTTCTGTGTCTATAATCGCTGCTTCGACTTTTTGAGCCGCGTCTCCTTCTAGTCCATTTTCAACAACTAGAGCCAATGCATTTAAAGCAAGTTTGATATTATCGTTAATATCAACATTCTCCTTAAATTCCTTCTCCAAAAATTCTGTAACTGTTTGTTCGCCCGAACCTATTGCGACAGCCTGATAACCTATGTAGGTCCCACTTGGGTCAGTCACATACAATTTTGGTCCGGTTGCATCAACTCCTGCGATCAATAATTTCACACCGAAGGGTCTTACTCCAGCAGTCTGTGTATATCTTTGTTTCAAATCTCCTATATATCGTGTCAAAGTCTCAATTGGAATATCATCATCATAGGTAAGTCTATTAATCTGAGCTTGAACCCGAGCTTGGTTAATAAGAATTCGAGCATCGGCCGTTAATCCAGCTATCGCACAGCCCGAATGTTCATCTATTTTAAAGATTTTTTCAATTGTAAATTCTTCTACAAGTTTGCTAAGAATACGTTTTTCAACTGCTAAAACCACACCATTAGCAGCTCTAAGTCCAATAGCTGTGGTTCCACGCCTCACGGCTTCTATAGCATATTCTACTTGGAATAGTCTCCCATCAGGAGAAAAGATTGTAATTGCCCGGTCGTAGCCGGTTTCTGGCGGAGCAAACATTATTTATTATCCTCCATAAGCGTAAAGATGCGGTTTAACCCGTGAAACAATTTTCTTATCTGAATGTAGAGTGAAGTTGTATTTAAAAATTCACCTGTCGTAGCATTAATTCAATAACTGTAACAACGGCAAATAATTTTCTTAACATAATTGAAGACTGGTGTTTGAGATGCCTGGCGGGATGTTTGGGAGACTTTTAGATGTTGATTTAAGCAATGATAAAATCAAAGACTATTTTGTCTCAGATGAAAGCCTAAGAAAGTATCTAGGAGGCCGAGGGATAGCAGCTAAGATCATGTTAGAGGAATTTAATGAGGGGGATGCACTCTCACCTGATAATCTTCTGATCTTTATGACTGGGCCCTTGAACGGTTTACCTGTAGCTGGCAGTGGGCGTCACTTGGTTATGTCAAAATCACCACTTACAGGATTCCTAGCAGAAAGTTATGCAGGTGGTTATTTCGGCACGGAAATCAAGAGAACCGGTTACGATGGAATACTTATACATGGACGAGCTGACCATCCTAAGTATCTTTCAGTGATCGACGGTAACGCTGAATTAGAAGATGGAAGTTTTTTATGGGGCAAAATGGTGGGAGAAACCCATGATATACTTCGTGAGAAATATCGAAATGCAAAAGTCGCCTGTATTGGACCTGCTGGAGAGAAACTCGTCAGAATCGCATGTATTATCAATGATCGCAATCGTGCAGCTGGCCGCTGTGGACAAGGCGCTGTAATGGGCTCAAAAAATCTCAAAGCCATTGTATTGTGTGAAATACCTGGACTGAAGATTCCCGTGGCGGATGAGAGCCGCTACATGGAGGCCCGTCGCCGTTTCACAAAAACGCTTAGTAAATCCATAGAATGGGGTAAGTATGGCACGTCAGGAGCAACGACTGCTTTTAGTTTCATGGGTATTTTACCGACAAAAAACTTTCAGCATGGAAGTTTCGATGGGGCTGAGAAGATTACTGGAAGCACCTTGCACGAGACAATCCTTGAGGGAAGAGGGACGTGTACAGCGTGTCCGATCCGCTGCAAAAGAGAAGTCCGAACTTCATCCTTGGGTGAAGAAGTAGTTCCGGAATATGGGGGACCAGAATATGAAACCATTGCGGCCTTTGGCTCCTTACATCTTAACGAGGACCTATCGCTCATAGCGTTGGCCAATCAAAAATGTAATGCCTATGGTCTTGACACCATTAGTACGGGTAATGTGATTGCATATCTCATGGAAGCTACCGAGCGATACTTGGTCAAGGGTTCAGACGGCGTAACTTGGGGTTCAAGAGAAGGAGTTTCCAAATTACTCGATAAAATATCGACCCGCGAAGGAATTGGGGACAAAATTGCGGAAGGTGTGAAACGTTTTGCAGAATCGATAGGAGGCGTAGCCTTTGCTGTTCAGACAAAGGGTATGGAAGCGCCAATGCATGAGCCACGCGGCAAAAAAGGCTTAGGTGTGGACTATGCTACGTCCTATCGAGGTTGTACACATTTGGAAGGAATACATGACACTACACTAGAAAAAGATAATGCTGCCGTAGAATTAGGCATTGTGAAGGCCATCAGTCGGTTTGCTACTGAAGGTAAAGCGGAAATTATCAAAAATTATAATGACGCCCGCTCGTTTACCAATTCATTGGTGTTATGCATCTTTGTCGTGAATACGTTTCGTGGATTTGTCGACGAGAATTTTGCTGAGATCCGAGATATACTGAATGCAGTAACTGGGTATGAAATCGACAGAGACGAAATGTTGAAAATCGGCGAGCGCAATTATAATTTAGGTCGTCTTTTCAGTATTCGACAAGGATTGACACGCGCTGATGACGACCTCCCACATCGCTTTAAGGAAGAAACACTGCCATTCGAAGATCGCAAAGAAAAAATACCGCAAGAAACGCTTGATCACATGATAGCCGAGTACTATGCAGCTCGAGGCTGGGACGAAAATGGAGTACCTACTCACAAGCTGCTGAAAGAGTTAGGGATAGAGTAGGTCAGATAGGCGAAAGTATAATATCTTAAAGTATATCCTTAGAGCCCTTTTAGTATACAACTCGTCTAGAATATGGACTGAATCCATCAGATGTCATAACCCCCTTGACGTATGGAGGAAACGGGGGACGGCTTGTTTCATCTCCATGAAAAGTACCATTAAAAAGTTCTATCCATCCAGGATGGCCAGCGCCTCCAAGAGATCCTTCGCCTTCAATATCGCCTTCGGGGAAGAATTTTTCATCGTGGATATAGCCACTAACAAAGAGCCCCTTTGGGGGTCCTTCCGAATCGGAGTGGATGCTTCCATCTGCAAGTAACATATATCCCTTCTGTTTTTCCTTCAATTTTTATTCTCCTTTTCAAATTAACTGTACTAATGTTATTATAACCAATTAAAACATAAATTAATTTTGACTGACTTCCCTTGAGATGAACGGAGGATTTGATATTGAAGCGAACCCGTTTATTCATCATCGTTTTAGTAATTATTACACTCATGTTGACATCTTATCTTCTGGTACAAGAAATACAAGTTTCAAATAAATGGAAGAGTATAAATGACTGGGGGTATCAACTACAGAATATCGATATTGAAGAAATTCGCGCTACAAAATTTGACTTGCTCGTCATAGATTATTCTTCTAATGGCGAGGCTTCTGGTGAATTTACCCGAAACGATTTAACCTCTTTAAAAGGAGGTTCTGGAGGTTCTAAGTTAATTATAGCATATCTAAGCATCGGTGAAGCTGAGGATTATCGATATTATTGGCAAGGTGGTTGGAATCCTGGCTCACCTGAATGGTTAGATACAGAAAATCCCAACTGGGAAGGAAATTACAAGGTGAAGTATTGGAACGAGGAATGGCAAAGCATTATTTTTGGATCGCCAAATAGCTATTTAGATAAGATCATAGATGCAGGCTTTGATGGTGTGTACTTAGACATCATTGACGCGTACCAGTACTACGAAGAAAAAGGTTATTTAAATGCACGAGAGGATATGATCAATTTTGTTATTGCTATTGCAGATTATGCTCATAGGACAAAAGATGCTAAAGATTTTGGAATTTTTGCCCAAAATGCAGAAGAACTCGTTGAAAATATGAATTATCTCAATGCATTGACTGGAATAGGTCGAGAAGAAGTATATTTGGAGGCCACAAATATACGAACTTCCATACATCAAAGGGAAGCAATCGAGACGTATCTGGATCTGGTTGTAGTTGAAAATAAACTTGTCTTGACAGTTGACTATTGTAATAAGCAGGAATATATTGATGAAGCGTATACACTAGCAAAGGAGAAAGGATATGTTCCTTACTGCACCACGGTAGAGTTAGATAGTCTTACAATCAATGCAAGACACGATCCAGACTGAACTAACTTTTCTTAAAGGATAGGGCACCCTAAGAACGCATTGTCAAAACCATATGAGCGGTCAATAGAGATAATATGGCCCGATCGCAAAATACCCGATGGATGAATCATCCTGGGGGCAACTAGATGCTATTCGGACTAATATTGCTGAGTTCATAGGTATATTTAACTTCCAAAAAGTCCTGTTTAAACTCAATTATCTCTTTTTTGATTTTTTCTTTATCTTTTTCTTTAATAATTGTATCTGTAATGAATTCAGCTATTCACTCCATTTCTTTT
>JAEORY010000587.1 GCA_016840645.1 Candidatus Borrarchaeota archaeon
AATATGACCTTTAAAGTTCCATGGCTCTGTCAAAATCTGACTTGATTCCGTTTCATAGCCCATACATAGGTAGGGCTTGAAGGAGTCAATTCTTCAACCGTATTACTCCATCGTATAGAAAGCCGATACTGGTCGTCGAGCTCATACAAGCCAAAAGGAGTATAGAAACTCGAAATATATGCTCGGGTCCATTGATATACATCTAGAACATCGGAATCAGTGATACTCCATGAATAAGGGAAGTTGACAAACAGGGCATAGAGTGGTTTTTTACTTTTGATTGCATTGGTAAACTCTTCCTGCATTTGCAACCTTCGATCATGCCTTTTATTCATAAAACTTAGAAAGACATGAGGAGAGGGGGGATCAATATCTAAATAGAAGTATGCCTGCGGTTATGATCCAAATACGATTAAATCTCTATCCTTTAAATCCAAGGCTTTGAGTTCCTTACAGATATTTTTGACTTCGTAGTTTGGGTTTTTACCGTATACAATTCTTTCCCATTGAAGGATGTTGGGTTTTATATAAAGATTGTTATGATAGGAAAGGTGGATCCCTAAATAAATTCCTAAAGAAGCTAACATCCAAAGCTTTTGTTTCGCTTCCGGTAATTTGGATGCAACCGCTTCCGCAAATGAGCCCACGGCAAGGGCGATAGCTGGTAGCCAAAGCATCCAGTAATGTCCGTAAAAACGAAGTCCGGGACATATGCTTATAAAACCAAAAATGAATCCGAATAGGACATAAAGACGTTTGGCACTATGATGTTTAATGCTCGGTGTAAAAAGAAAAACTAAGCCCACTAGGCTTGTCAGCCATAAAAAGGGTGTCATCCAGAATACCTTTTCAAAAAAGGAGATGAAAAAATCCACTCCTTTGGGTAACCCAATGGATTGGGTATAAATTTGTGACGGATAAGTAAATACCCAATAGACAAAATCTGACCAGGCACCCTGTATCGCCAACAATAGGATCATTCCTGAGGTAACAGTCAATCCACCAAGCAGCATTACTCCAAACCGACGCATAGACTGCCGTTTACGAAAATTAAGTATAAGGAACGGGACAAAATAACCCAGCACCAGAAACAATGCGTTTTGTTTAGTCAGTATGGCCCAGGCGAAGAGTATACCGGGAAGAAATGAAGAAATCCAACTCCCTTTTTTGATTTCCCATAACAGCAAGCCGCATAGGAAAAAAAATAAAATAATGGGTTCCAGCAGAAGTGCTGAACTTTGATAGTATGGAACCATTTGGAAAAGCATGAAAGCCGATGCAGCCCATAAAGAGCCCCATTTCCACCCCCACCTTCTGGCTACCAGGAATAAGAATAGAATATTGAGCGTCGAAATGAGAAGACTCAAGAGTCGAACACTATAATCAGAGGAGCCCACTATCATTCTGACCCATGCATAGTTGTAATAGACGCCGGGAGGCTTCATCTCATAGCTATCTGTATAAGGTATGGCTCCATCTAAGATGGTTTGTCCCAGATATAGATAGGTGCCTTCATCTCTGTCTAGAGACTGCTCGAGGAATGGCCATTTCGCAACTATGAACCCAAATAGAAAGAGCAGAAACAATAAGCTTTGAAGATTCATCCATGTTTTCATTACTCAATATTAATTAGATTCTTACAAATCGAGTAGAAGAATACAAAAATGCCAAAATGGCACCATTTATACGCTAAAAATGCCAAAATGACACCTAATTTTACATCTTTTGACACTTTTTAGGGGGTGGCATCCAAATTGATCTATTAGCTGCAAAACGATTATTCAAAAAAAATCAAATATTATGACACTTACACGTTGGAATGCCAGACCTAGAAATCATTTTCCGAATTGGGTAGATGAATTCTTCAATCCGGCGATCTGGGATCAGAAAGCGACACATCAGCCAAATGTGAATGTTTTGGAAAATGATAAGGCCTTCACTTTGGAGATTTCAAGTCCGGGTATGGATAAGGGTGATTTTAGCCTTGAAATTGAAGATGGAAGTTTAGTAGTCAAAGCGGAGCGCAAGCAAGAAAGAGAAGAAAAAGAAGGAAAGGTAATTAGGAGAGAGTTTGATTATCAATCTTTCGAGCGTAAGTTCTTATTGCCTGATGATGTAAATGTTGAGGATATTTCTGCTCAGTATGAGAAAGGAATCTTGAGCGTAGTGCTTCCCAAGAGTGAGCCCGAGATGCCAAAGAAAAAGGTGATTCAAATCGGTTAATCGATTAGTTTAGTGGTTGAAAGTGGGCATAACGACATCAGTTATGTCCACTTTTTTTGAAAATATCTTCTAAACATATTTCTGTATTTCTCCATTAGATTTATTAAACTACCATCGAATATGAACAAGACAGCCGATACAAAATATTCCATCCATCCCTTATTAGCAGAGCGGTGGAGTCCTCGTTCTTTTGACGCTCAACGAGAAATCAGTGAGCAAGATATTTATGGGATTTTAGAATCTGCGGCATGGGCTCCAAGCTCTATGAATGAGCAGCCTTGGAGGTATTATTATGCCCATAGAGCAGATGAGGACTCTTTTAAGGCTTTATGGGAATGTTTGACAGAAGGCAATCAGGTGTGGGCAAAGGATGTGTCTATTTTGATGGCTGTCAGTATGAAAAAATACTTCCAACGCAATGGGAAGGTGAATCGAACCGCACAACATGATGTTGGATTGGCAAATGCTCAACTCGTTTTAGAGGCTTTACATCGTGGCATTCATGCCCATATGATGGGTGGTTTCCATGATGACAAGGCTCGATCCTTGCTCAATTTGCCTGAAGAGGAGGAAGTGGTTTGTTTCATCGCACTCGGTTATAAGGCAGATCCTGCTCACTTAGCTGACGAAAAGCTCCAAAAGCGAGAAATGGCGGAACGTTCGAGATTATCCATTGATTCAATTGCTACTCGCCTCTGAGAATTCTTGGGTGGCGGAGATAAGAATTATCTCTTCATCTAAATCCTTCAACCTTGGAGATGGCTGTAGGGTTAGAGTTCAAAGTGAACGAGCTGCGTAAATTGTTGGATTCGGGCGTTTATTTTTTCGTCATCCAAGCGAAGTAGCTGTTCAATGCTAAATTCTTCTACACAGAAGGAAGCCATAGCAGAACCATAAATGACGGCTCTTTTCATGTTCTCAAAGCTGAGATCTTCTGTTTTAGCCAT
>JAEORY010000588.1 GCA_016840645.1 Candidatus Borrarchaeota archaeon
TAAACACCCTTATTTTTTTAATTTTTTTAATGAAAAATCGAATCAATAAAAACTTCTTCTTTTTTTAAAATAGAAGAAGAGATGAACTCCTCCCTATAGCATCCTCTTCGAAAATTTTGAGTGAAATAGAAATTTTTGAAATAAATGATAACCTGGATAAGTGCCGAGATTGGTTTAGAAGCGTTATAACTAAAAAACATCCCGATAAAATACCAGAATGATATCGACATTTAAAAGATATTATGGGAGAGGGTTGGTGAGGAAGATGTATAACGCAGCAATTAATTTGTGTCACGAATGTGGGAGGAAAGATCGGATACCTTTCTCCAAGGAAGACGTAGAGGAGGCTATAATCTACGGTGGGGGATTAGTAGTCAAGACTATCGATCATGATGACCATGTGGTAATCGTTCATATCGATACTTATGGCATTGTGCGTCGTCAGGTTGCGTTTGAAAAAGTTAAGCCTATAGCGGTTGTAACGGTGTGATAGTGACAGACTTTCTTTCTTCAATCTTTAAAATTGAACATCCAAGGGTGAAGCTGAAGTAGTTGATGAGCTATAGAAGAGGGGGGAAACACACCGACTTCAGTGATGAGTCCATCAATATATCTTCGAGGTACCGTCTCGAACGCTGGATTTTCTATATGTAAACCAGCAGGTGCATCTTTCCAAATTTCCTCAGGGTCACGTTTCTCAATCTTTTCTAGGAAACCTAAGGATGTTTCTGGGCTAAATTTGAATGTATCTGCAGCACAATACATCGGTACGTCTCTTTCATCCGCAGCTAATGCAAATAATCGTGTCCCAATCTTGTTGATAATAGTTCCTTCCGAAGTAATTGCGTCAGCACCGATTAGAGCTAAATCTACCTCAAAGTGTTTCATCATGTACCTCATAGCTGAATCAACTACAAATGTTACCTTTATACCTGCCTCTACAAGTTCTTTCGCTGTACGATGTCCTTGAAGACGAGGTCTTGTCTCAGTACAGATTACATGTATATCTTTTCCTTGTTCATGTGCTTTCCTTAATATGCCAGTTACTGTTGAGGAGTGACAATGAGTCATTATTTGCATTTCGCTTAAAATTTTACGAGCCCCTATCTCATGGATTTTTAAGATGGCATCTTCAAAATAATTGAGGATGTTATCACATGTACTTACTGCAATCTCTTTTGTAGCAATAATATCGCCTTTTGCCTCCTTTGTTTCATATAATACATAGCGAATACCGTTCCTCATCGCAGGCTCAGTAGGCCTTGTGTCGAACAGAATATTTTTTGCTTCTAAAAGTTCTTTAAATAGTAAATCAGGCTCTGCAGCGGAAGAATTAAGAATAACGTCCTTCATTGAACGGATAGCAGCTTTAGCTACATTTCTTGCGCCTTGAATCTCTAAATCTTTGATTTTCTTGGCGATTTGTATTAAGTTTTCCATAAAAACCCCTCTAAGAGTATTCTTCATAAGAGATATATTAGCATTAATAGTTAAAGATGAACTATTCTCTTAGCTATTAAAGGTGAGCAGAATGCCTGAAAAAATTGAGTGGTATCTTGAATTTGTAGATTATGATTATAAACCGTCTAAGACCGATTTAATCGTTACATTTTACGTAGAACCTGCAGAAGGAATGCCATTTGAGGAAGTCGCTGGAAGAGTTGCTTCCGAAAGCAGCGTCGGAACTTGGACTACGCTTGCTGAACTCCCGGATAGAGTTCGATCGCTCATGGCCAAAACGTACAAGCGGGATGGAAATACAATAAAGGTTGCTTATCCTCTCGACTTATGGGAGCCATATAATATCCCCCAATTGTTATCTGGAATCGCCGGTAACATCTTTGGTATGAAGGCTGTTAAAAACCTTAGATTACTTGATTACGAGCCCCCTCAAAGTTATATAAAGGCTTTTAGAGGCCCACAGTATGGCATTAAAGGAATTCGAGAACTACTAAAGGTCGATAAGAGACCAATATTAGCCACTGTTCCCAAGCCAAAGATTGGCTTCTCAGCTGAAGAGCAAGCTCAAGTTGCATATGAGATCTGGACTGGTGGTATTGATCTTCTAAAAGATGACGAAAATCTTTCTTCCTTACCTTTTAATAAATTTGAGAAAAGAGTCGAAGGTGCTCTAAAAATGAGAGAGAAGGTGGAAGCAGAGATTGGGGAACGCAGAAGTTATCTAATTAATATTACCGCAGAAACAGAAGAAATGAAAAAAAGAGCGCGATTTGTTGCTGATTTGAACTGGGAGTACGTAATGATTGACATAGTAACGACAGGCTGGGCTGCTTTACAGACCTTGCGAGAAGTGTGTGAAGATTTAAAACTGGCAATACACGCCCATAGAGCAATGCATGCCACCTTTACAAGAAATCCTAAACATGGTATCTCAATGTTTGCTTTGGCAAAAACTGCGCGATTAATCGGTGTTGATCAAATACATACGGGCACCGTCGTTGGAAAATTGGAAGGACCTGAAGAGGAAGTTACGAAAATAAATGAATTTCTTAGAAAGGATTGGTATCACATAAAACAAGCATTCCCTGTTTCCTCCGGAGGGTTACATCCAGGTCTCTTGCCAGAAATTCTAAAAAGATTCGGAACAAATTTGGTTATTCAAGTGGGTGGCGGGGTGCTAGGGCATCCAATGGGCGCACAAGCCGGTGCAAAGGCTGTTAGACAGGCCATTGATGCCTATTTAGAGAATAAAACTTTAGAAGAGATGGCAACAGCGAATTCTGAGCTGAAAGCAGCTTTAAACAAGTGGGGTTATCTTAGGCCACGTTGATATTGAATTAAGAATAAAGTTCGCCCCTCTAGGCTCCGGAATGCTCCTTTACAGCGTACTCCCCATCGTCATTAATGAATAACTGAATCTCCACATGACACGCTGGGCATTTTATGACTTGACCTACTTTTGGATTACAACCATAAACCAATGTCCATCCACAACGGGGGCAGTAAAATCCGACATTTAACTTACCAGTTCGAATTTTTTCAAGCTTATTCTCGATAGCTCTCATATGCCCCATTTCATCTTTCCTAAAGGTAAGCAGCATTTTTCTCGTAACTTCATCTTCAATCTCTAAGCCATAATCCTTGTAAATTTGCACAGCACGTCTTTCGAATTCCATATCGTCCTTCAGCAATGCTTTAATGTTTTT
>JAEORY010000589.1 GCA_016840645.1 Candidatus Borrarchaeota archaeon
TACTGTAGATTTTCTAAATCGAAATAAGCTATATATAGCATTATATTATGCCAGTTTATGAGTATGCAGGGCTTGATAGCTCTGGGAAGACCCTAAAGGGAATCCTTGATGCAGACAGTACAGTGGCAGCCCGCCAGAAGCTCAGGGCCTCAGGAGTCTTTCCGGTTGAGTTGAAAGAAACTCGTTCCCGACCCAAAGGTGGACCATCAGATACCCTTTCTCTCTTTACTTTTTTTCAACGTGTTAAACCTGGAGAGGTATATGCGATCACGCGCCAACTTTCCACATTATTAGGTGCGGGAGTACCTCTTGTAGCGTCATTGGATTCTATCATTTCACAGAAATCCAACCCATTACTTAAAAAAATCATTGCCCAGATAAAGGAGTCGGTCAACCAAGGTAACAGCTTGGCCTTCTCTCTATCACAACATCCAAAAATATTTTCTAATTTCTACATTAACATGGTTCACTCTGGCGAAGCTTCAGGATCTCTTGATATAGTTTTGGCTCATCTGGCAGAATTTGGGGAAAATCAACAGGCCTTGAGAGGACGTTTTAAAGCGGCCCTTGCCTATCCAATCTTTATGTCTTTCATAGGGATTTCTGTCCTCTTTTTCCTTATAACCTTTATTGTACCTAATATTACAAAGATATTCACTGAGATGCATCATACACTTCCTCTGCCTACAATGGTGCTCATAAATGTAAGTAATTTTTCCCTCTCTTTCTGGTGGGTTATTGTATTGGCTATGTTGAGTGGTATTATACTAATAAAATATAGTAAAAAAAGACCAAGCGTCCATTACATATGGGATAAACTCAAACTTCGTATTCCTGTTCTTGGCCCTATAAACCAACAAATTGCCCTTGCTCGATTTGGAAGGACACTCGGCAGTCTTCTTCAAAGTGGTGTATCTCTTTTATCTTCCCTGCAGATAGCGCGAAACATTGTTAATAATGTTCTGATTGCAGAGGTCCTTGATAAGACTGAGCATGAAATTCGGGCAGGCAAAAGCCTGGCGAGCTCTCTTTCACAGAGCCGATGGATTTCCTCCATAGTTGTGCAAATGATATCTGTAGGTGAGCAAAGTGGGCAACTCGAAAGCATGTTGCATAAGATTGCAGACACTCACGAAAGAGAGGTAGAATCGCGCATCATGGCATTGACCTCAATGCTCGAGCCTATTATGATCTTGATAATGGGCTTGATTGTTGGATTTGTTGTTATCTCTATTTTGCTCCCCATTTTTGAAATGAACCAAATGATTGGCTGAAAAAGCTGAATTGGAGGTATTATGATACGACGTAGATTTGAAGGGGGATTTACCCTGATAGAGATCATGGTGGTTATGGTGATTCTTGGTATTTTGGCCGGACTCATTATTCCGAGAATAATGGGGAGGCCGGAGGAAGCTCGACGTACAAAGGCCCAAATTCAAATTGAGAGCATTGAGACCGCACTTAAATTGTACAAGTTGGATAACGGCTTCTATCCAACGACTGAGCAAGGATTACAGGCCCTTATAGAGCCCCCTTCGGTCGGCAAACTTGCCAGTGCTTGGAGAGAGGGGGGATATCTTGAAAAGGGAAAGGTTCCAAAAGATCCATGGGGCAATGAATATGTTTACCTTTCTCCTGGCATCCATGGCGATTTCGACCTGGTATCGTATGGTGCTGATGGAGAAACAGGAGGTGAGGGCAAGGATATGGATATTAATAACTGGGAACTGGAATAGTTTGTTCCCTTCAGAAAATAGTTTTTTTGTTTCTTGATTTTATTGTGTTAAAAATACCTATCGAGTTGCTATTTGCAGGTCTAATCTGTGCCTATATATGACAAAAATAGAAATTCCTGTACAATACGTTTAAGAAACCAAAGAAATCCCATATATAATGAACCAATCAAACACCACAAAAGGTTTTACCCTCATTGAACTGACAGTAGTCGTGTTCTTGATTGGTGTGATGCTTGCTGTGAGTATCCCCAGATTTCGATATTCCATAATAACAGATAACCTCAAGTCTTCGACACGGAGAATTATTGGCCTTTTAACCAGTTTGAGAAACGAGGCAATTCGTGAACAAAAAAACTACCTCCTCCATTTTGATATCGGATTAAATCAACTTTGGTTTGATTTTGCTGGCATAAACAAGGAAGAACGAGAGATGGCGCAGGAAAAGGCCTTGCAATTACCTGAGGATGTTCGGATTATTGATGTTTGGAAAAAAGGAAGGGGGAAAATGGTAGATGGTGAGATAAATATCAGATTTAGCAAAAAAGGATATGCCGAGCAGACAGTAATCCATCTTGGGACAGAGGACGGCAGGGAGTTTACTCTCCTCTTAAATCCTTTTCTCGCAAAGATAAAGACCTACGATAAGTATGTAGATATTGGGACTTTATAAAAAAAATTGGCCAAGAAATCGAGTATTGAAGCGATTGAGCAACCACATAATGGAGAAATGTAACAAAACAAAGCAAGAGCCACACTCCAACGACACAGCATTCCATTCATCCGAAAAGAGTTCTGGTTTTACTCTCCTTGAAGTGATGATTGCCATTGCCATTATTGCGATTACCTTGGTGGCTGTTTTTGGGTCACAATCTCAAAGCCTCTCACTTGCCAATGAGGCTAAATTCAATACAACCGCTGCTCTCCTGGCCCAGAGTAAAATGGCAGAAATTGAGGTGGTTAATCCTGAGGATCTGGCCTCAGATTCTGGTGATTTTGGCGAGAATTTTCCAAATTATCACTGGAACCTCACAGTACAAGATATTTCATTTGTTGGTGCGGATGAGTTTTTGAGCTATCTAAAACAGATCGATCTGAATTGTTTTTATGGCGAACAGAGCAAGTATCAATACGGTCTCAGGCTCTATCGGTTTGTTCGTAAATCCAAGTGAATCTGATGAACACAAGCAACTCAATAAACACAATAGACCCAACAAACTCAGGTGGTTTCACTCTGGCCGAAATCCTGATAGCTATTTTCATTTTTGCAGTGGTCATCACAATGATCTATACTTCCTATACAGGAACTTTTCGGGTTGTAGATGAGACTGAATCTCAAGCTGAAATCTACAGAATGGCCAGGATTGCGATGGAAAGGATGGTTGAAGATTTGGAATCAACCTACGTTCCTAAAAGTGAAGGAAAT
>JAEORY010000590.1 GCA_016840645.1 Candidatus Borrarchaeota archaeon
GAAAGCCTCGAGGCTTCCTGCTTCAACGACGGACTCGATCCCCTTATCGGGTTACGGAGGTCTTATCTCCACAGGTTTAACATCCCTACGCCCCGTAGGTACTATTAACGATGGGAAACAATCGGAGTATGCACCTTGGTTTCAAGTGTGCGTATGATCCCTCTAATTGTTGTTGATATCTTCCTCATACCACCTATATAACTATTAGGGAGACCCCTTGATGCAAGTGATGAAAGTGAACAATCACTACCGCCATTCATCACCACGCTGAAGCTGAGGTGCTTTCTTGCTTAGATTCAGTAAATTTTTGATGACTCTACATTTCATGAATAAAACATCATAAGCAGATGCAAGGAAGAATTCTATTTTTTTAAATTAGTTCTCATCACCGATCTTCGATTCAAAGTTTTTGACTAACTTCAATAGATCCTAAAATACGAATTCATCGAATTTTCATTTCTTAAATAGACGATTCTAATTTTAAAAAGTCCACATAAGATATGGCGTGATAACTTGAAGTCGTAAAAAACCATAATCTCTCAATAAAGATGGCAATGTTACCTTAGAAAACTCCATACTTCAAATTAAAAAATCCAAAAGTTTCATATTGCTGTTTAACATTCAATATAATGACCTTCATAGCAATGGAGAATATTACTTCATAGTCTTCGGATGGTCAGATATGAGTAGAGTAGTTCGTTTCTGCCGGAAATGTGGAAGTTCTATAGTCCCTGGTGCACGATTTTGTAATAGTTGTGGTACCCCTGTTGATCCTCAAAGCACCTTTGCTGCACATAAAAATACAATTTCAGAACGTGCATCTCAAATAGAAGAATCTATAGAGGAAGAAGAAATACCCCCCGAAGAATTCAAACAACTTGTTACAACATTCAATGTTTGGAAAATAGAAGAAAAATTAAGACCACTTAATATGAAATTGGAGGAGTTAAGTGCAAAGAAGGAAATCGGGGAATTATCAGATGAAGAATATATCTCAGAGTCTGCAGGATTAAAAGAAGAGAAAGAGTTTTTAGAAAAAGAACTCGCGGAGAAAATGGATGTTAAACCATTAAACCTGTATTTTTTAATATCCCAAGAACAAGAAGCGGCAGAGCGGCTCAGTAAGTTAGAAAGTATTTTTCAGGATAATAAAATATCACAAACAACATATTCAAAGCTCAAAAGAGAGTATTCTGAAAAATTACAAACAGTAAGGAACGAACTTTCCTCTGAAAGTCATAAATTGAGTAAATGGAAGAAAATCCTGGAGAAGGGATTATCTAAAATAAAAATGTCACTTGAAGAATTTTTGGTTCGATACGAAATTGGAGAAGTTTCTGAAGATGAATATCTTCCGAAAAAATCTGATTTTGAAGAAAAAAGAAAAGATATGGAGAATTCTCTTACTCTAATTAATTTTCTGTTGAGCTAAAGTTGAATGTATAAAGTCAAAAGAGGAAGTTAAATGTCAAAAGTTAAATTTTGCATAAATTGTGGGAATAAAATAAATCCTGGTGAAAGATTTTGCCGAAAGTGTGGAACTCCTATCACTCAACTAGATATTTCCAAACCAACAATACATACTGAAACACCGCCAACGCCACTTAAGAAAGAACCAATTTTTTCGGATCGAGAAATAAAAGAGGTAGCAATTCCAAACGAAATATATGAACAATTCGCGTATCGTGGAGAGCTTAAATCAACCAAAGAAAAGATGGAAAAACTTTCGGTTGAAGTGGAAAGAATAATGGGTAAAATAAAAAGCGGCGAAGTGGATATGGCTGAATATACTGATGAAATAAAGGACCTTAAAGGACAGTTTGCAACTTTAAAGGAAAAGAAAAATAATTTAGAAGGCAAAATAAAGCCCTTACCTCACGAAGCATTAAATGAAGACGAGGAATTATGGAGAGAGCGGCTTCAAAAGTTAGACTCAGTTAGAAAAGAAAAAAATCTAAGCAACGAAGTTTATCAAAAAATGAAGGCAGAATATGAAGAAAAGTATGCAAATGCAAGTAAAAAAAGAAGAGATGAAATAGCAAAAATGCAGTTATGGAAGAGAAAGTTGGAAGAAGAAAGACAAAATATGAAAGAAAAGTTGGAGATTTTGGAAACGAGATACGCGACAGGCGAATTAAGTGAAGTCAATTATACCAAGGAATTGAAAAAGATAAAAGAAGGATATGACAAAAAGAAACTCGCCCTATCAGAGTTATCTGAGGTTTTAACTTCGATTAAATGAATAAAAACCTGTATTGCTCGAATTCTGTTCATTCTTTTTTGTATGAAAAATCTTAAATAAGAGCGTTGTGCTATCCACACAGCGGAGTTATCACGTTTAAGACAAAGTATCAGAGCTTAAATACGTTTCTCATTTTGTAAAAAGGTTTCAGGAGATCAAAAATGACTACTGCTGATTTATATGATGTTTTAGTAATAGGTGCAGGTCCTGCGGGCTTAACTGCAGGGATATACGCTGCAAGAGCTAATTTAAAGTCAATGATTTTCGGAACACATTATGATTCTCAGTTGGCCAAGGCTGGAATTGTTGAAAACTATCCTGGATTCCCAGATGGACTTCAAGGACTTGAAATATCAGAACTCATCTATACACAGGCAAAAAAATGGGGTTGCGAAGTTTTTTCTGCTAATGTCAAAAAACTGGAAAAGAATGAAAATGGTTTATTCAAAGTGATAACTGCGGACGATAAACGATTCACTGGATACTCACTTATTTTGGCAACCGGAGCCTATTATAGAAAATTGGATGTACCTGGCGAAGAAGAACTCTATCTAAAAGGTGTATCATATTGCACCATCTGTGATGGAGCTCTATTTGGTGGTCGAGATACGATAGTTGCTGGGTATGGTAATGGTGCTGCTAAAGGAGCTTTATATTTAGGTGGATTGGGTAGTTCAGTGACAATACTATGTACTAAAGACGAACTAAAATGTGAATCAACCTATATGAAACGACTTGAGGAATTGCAGAATATACAAGTTCTATATAGTATAACTGTAAATGAGATAATTGGTGAAGATCGAGTAACAGGTGTTGTTTTTACTGACAAAGAAGGAAAAATAAATACCTTAAATACTTCCGCAGTCTTTGTAGAGGGTGGTACTGCACCTAACGCTGCACTGTCAAAAGATTT
>JAEORY010000591.1 GCA_016840645.1 Candidatus Borrarchaeota archaeon
CCAACTACAAAAGTGGGACAGCTAGGGTAAAGAAAGCTCAATCAGAATGGAACATAGATAGGCTAGACGGAACCGGGCCGTCTGGATTTACTGCCGATTGGACTAAAGCCCATATTTGGGTAATAGATTATGAGTGGCTTGGAGTTGGTAGGGTAAGATACGGTGTAAACATTGATGGTCTAACTATCTATGTACACGCCATAAACAATGCCAACAATGTGACATCTGTTTACATGAGATCACCTAACCAGCCGATCAGGTATGAGTTGCGATCTACTGGCGGAGCCACAACAATGGATGAGATTTGTGCATCCGTTCAGTCAGAGGGTGGATTCAATCCTCAAGGACTGCAAGCTGTTCTTAATCTTGATGGCAGTCTGTTGTCAATAGGAACCGGATGGGAGTTGATTTATGCATTTAGAATTAAGCAGGACGAGGCTGACGCGACTGTTGAGATAGGGTCTATAGATGTACTGACGGATTCAAACGTAAACTATCAGTGGGCTGTGTTATGGAACCCAATCATAGCAGGAACGTTAAACTGGACAGATGTACAGGGGGCATCTATTCAGGAAGTTCAGGGGGACGGAACCACAAACCTTGTAACCCCAATAATAGCTATGGCATCAGGGCATACAGACAGGGCCGGTGAGAGATCAGCCGCGTCTGACTTTGAAACATCTCTTAAGCCGGGCATAAACATAGATGGGACTGCCGACGTAATAGCTTTGGCGATTAAAACAATAGCAGGAACAGGAAACTTTAAAGGATTAATAGGAGTAAAACAATTATCATGATAAAGACATTTTTAATAATACTTGCAGCATTATTCACTCAAACGTTGATAGAGAAGAAGTTACCAATCTGGTACAAAAAAATCAGTGGTAACGTAAAGACTTGGTGGAAAAGATTCAAGAACAGAAAGTCGATTAAGGAGGCTGAAGAACTTGCTGAAAAAATAAAGGAGCAAATGAATCTTTAATATAACGTTGTGGTTTTTTGTCGTGGATATTTTGTGTTAGAATGGCTCTAAATAATTATCTTTGACGGAAAGATCGACACAAATTAAATCCATATATAAAATGACAAACGTTTTGAAAATAAAGCCGGCATGGGGAGCAGGGATCATAACGATCGCTGTGGTGTTAGGCTCCTTTCTTGTATCTTCTGGTTCATTTCAGAACAAGATAGAAGAGAACGAGAAGGGAATAAGGGAGAATACTGAGATAATGAAGGACTTAAGAAAAGACTTGGATACTCATATTGATATAGACTCTAAGCGCCACGAAGAAATAATGAGGGCGTTGGGTAGGATAGAAGGAAAATTGGAAACTTTATAATGGGATTCTTTAATAAACTATTTGATAGCGGAAACAGTCAGGTTAATAGCAAAATATTGAGCGTCTTTGTAGCGCTCGTTTTGCTTATAGTGGTGGCGGTATTTATATTGCTAGGCATACCACCTGTCACTGCTACATACACAACCGATCTTCTCTGGGGATTGGTTACAATAATTATAGGACAGTCTGGAATTCAGGCCGCTAGTCAATTCGGAAAAGGACAAAATTAAGATGACAACACTCGCACTATTGATCACAATTTTTGTAGTATTCCATGGATATGTTTACTGGATGTACCGTAAGTTTGGTGTCACTCCATCAATAAGCAAGACCACGATGCTACTTAAGCCAAAAAACAAATGGGCTTTCACGCTAATGGGCATGATGGGATTCGTATTCCCGTTCATTCACCCCGGTCTTATACCATCAGGGTTCTTCCTGATCGCTATGAGCGTAACGATTAACTACGAGAAATACGGAGAGACGCTACACAACGTTGGTGCCATGGGATGTTACGCAAGTGCATTCATTTTCCTAGCCATAAATTTCTGGTGGGTTGGAATAATCCCGGTTGTACTTTTTGGTGTAGCAAATTGGTACATGAAGAAAAAGAAAATACAAAACTTTACGTACTGGCAAGAGATAGTTGGATACGAAATTATCTGGTTGTCATTACTTTTACTACTTTAACGAGGTGACCTATTGTAGGTCACTTCTTTTTTATTATGACTGTAGAGAGAATAGCAAGGGATAGGCAAATGGAATATAATAGTGGATTGATCTCGAGGATCATGAGCATGGATAACCCGGCCCAGATATTGAGATGGTTCCGTTATAGGAAAATAGAGAAGAGAGATGGATGGATAACTAAGCGTTCTTTGCAGTCTGAGTTTGGCGATCTGGGAGATACTACCATTAAAAAATACTTATCAGAGCTAGAGCCTAGAGATGAAAAAAAGCCTCGCACATACAGGTTTCCCCATCGTGCGAAGCTTAAACTCAATGCTATCGAGATGTTATAAATATAACACCTACAATTGCGGCGATACTACCGACGGTCGTTAGACGCCGCTTTCTCACCTCCTTCCTGATCTGTTTCTTCAACTGCTTGTTGGTAAGGTCTAGCTGGTCCTTACTCTCAACTAACAGCCCGATCTGTCTATTGAGGTCATCAATCTGAGCCTGTTGTAGCTCAATGATTTCATCACGGTCAGCAATGGCTTGTTTAAATTCAATTCGTTCAAGCTTAACGGCGTTAACATAAGTAAGCAGGTCCTTCTTGGCCTCTTCGGCCTCAATTGAATCACCATTCGTGATATACTCGATTGTATTTATGATTGTAGGTTCGTATTCATCAACCACGCTAGTCAGGGAATCCCTGTAAGCATTGGCCTCGTCTACTTCGGTTTGCAATTCGCGAATCTCGAAGTCTCGTTCTGCAATTTGTTCTTCAAGCATTTCGATCTTGGCGCTAAGAATCTTTTCGTTCTGTTCGAACACTAAAGCCTTCTCGTCGTAATCAACTTTCTTGAATACAAATAGGACTGTTATCAGCGCAATTACTGATGCGCCAATAACAAGTCTTGTTCTTTCGTTTAGAAACATATCGTCGATAAAATGTAGATGAACATGGTTAGCTCATCTAATGTTCTGAATATAATCACTTTTATTTAAGTTTCATAGGAACCACAACTGGTTGAGTTCCATCGTTTAACACCACACCACAGGAGATAATCATTTTCCTTGGGAAGTTCTTTCCGTACTCCATTGCGTACGCTTTCTCATCTACACCACAACCAACAATCATTCCGAAG
>JAEORY010000592.1 GCA_016840645.1 Candidatus Borrarchaeota archaeon
AGCCAGATTCATCGCCTTAGACTTGGTGTTCACCCTGTCTTTAGGTCTTGCTGAGCCATATTTCGTAACATACGCTACAGATGCGCTGAGTATCACGGGCTCGCAGTGGGGCCTGATAATAAGCCTGGTTACTCTATTACACTGCGTCACGGTGTTAGCGGTAGCCTCGCCATCAGATGAGAATGGTAGAGTAAGATTCGTGCAGGCATCGATGATCTCATGGCCTATATCATACTTTCTGTTCCTGAGTAGTGGTAATTATCTTCAGCTGATGGCTTCAAGGATCTTTGTGACTCTGGCTGCTGCGGTGGGGCAGCCTGCTTGGACTGCCTTGTTCACTGATTACTGTCCTAAAGAGCATAGGGGTAGGTATCATGCGATGCTTGAAGTCACTTGGAGTATTCTCTATGGTGGGGGCAACTATCTTGGTGGCGTCATCTATCAGAGTATGGGGTTAAGAGCGCCTTTCCAGATCGCAATGGCTTTTATGGCTGTTGGTGGGCTGGCCTCTTTATTCCTGTTGAAGGAGCCCCAGTATAAGGAACAGTAGAAAATATCATCTAAAAGGAGCAAACGGTGAGAAATATTTCCAGTTTTATAATTGTTACTTTGCTTGAAATACTGATATTTCATGTGAAGGATAGAGACTGCGGAGGGTATATCCCTACAATTTATCCAATAAATATCGCTTCATAGGTGATAAAATGAAGAAAAAGTTACTACTTGGAGTATTAGCCATTCTAACTCTGTCAACTCTTACAATGGTTGCGTTAGCTAGAAATCATACACCAATTACAATGTATGGTAACACGCAGAACTACGAGTACGCATATGTTAATTGGCCTTGGGATGATCCCGATGATGGATGGGTAGAGTCTGCTCAAGTCTTACATGGAATGTGGTCTCTCAGAATAGAAAAAGAAAAAGTCTATTTCGAAGGGATAATGTATGAGAAAAATCTTTACCCAGATTTTGAATCCGCACCAGTAGACTCACTAGATGTCTTAAAACAATCTATGATCTCAAACGACTACTCCTTTGAAGATGGTATTCTAGTCTTCACTGGAAAAGTACATGTCGAAAAAGAAGGCTTCGCACTAGATGATACAATTGAGAAGTCTAGCTATGTATCTTTCTATAAGGTTACTGTAGATCTAAATGAGGATACGATCTTCTTCGACTCATACCCCATCGATGAACTTGAACTACCTTGGTTTGGTGACTGGGATAGACCTGGCATGGTTCTTGGAGTATATCCTCCTCTATGACATTATAACCCCTTTTTTTAAATTAAAATTACGACCCAAACAGCTTAAGGTGAGTTACCATTCATTAGAATTTAGACAATTATCAAGTCTTTCAAATATGCTTGGTATTTGAGGTGTTGCTCAAGTTTTTGATGTATTGATTCCTCTTGATGTTAGCCACTCTAAGACTTTTGTTTCTATGGCATCTCTCACTTGACGGAACTTGTCTAGTTTCTCTTCATCGCTTCCCTCGTATGCTGCAGGATCTGGAAACGGCCAAAAAAGCCTTGTACCCATGCTAGGATAACTAGGACAAATCTCCTCCGCCTTATCACAAACAGTAATAGTAATACCAAAATGAATCTGACCCAGATACTGATCTAGGTTCTTTGAAGAATGTCCAGACAGATCGACGCCCCGTTCCTCTATCACCTTTTTGGTTAATGGGTGAATTCCTTTCGCATCAAACCCCGCACTGTATACCTCGAAATACTCAGAGGCATAGTGTCTAAGAAACGCTTCACCCATCTGGCTTCGGGCAGAGTTTCCTGTACAGAGGAATATTATACGAGTCTTTTTCCGATCCATAACAGTTTCTTAATTTTGAGGCTTAATTACTATCCCATTATAGATTACATAGGTCTATATATTTTCAAAGAGTATACTTTTCATAGACGTTTGTTTATTTAAGGATTTAAATAGTGTAATAATATAATGCCAAGTGAATTGGTTGAAGAGAATATCCAGATACCTAGCGAGAAGACTCTGGATTTTAAGACGCGTATTTTCAAGGTGATTAGCGATAGCAACAGGCTTAAGATCCTTGAGATGCTCAGAGGCGGTGAGCTATGTCAGTGTGAGATTGTGCCAATTATTGATCAGAGCCAGCCTACAGTCTCAAGGCATCTAAGGCTTCTTGAGGAGGCTGGTTTGATACAGTCTAGGCGTGATGGAGTTAGGATGATCTATGAAGTTGTTGATCCTCATATCTATAATGTTATTGACGCTGTTGATGTTGAGATGATTAGTATTATCAGTGAAGAGTTGGCGAAAAAAATAGGGTTGTAGCCTAGTTTAGTGCTTCAGCTAGTTCTTTCTCGGATGGTAGTTTACCGCTTATCTTGATCTCGTCGTCTACGACGAGTGCTGGCGTCATTATGACGCCGTATTCCATGATCTCGTCGATGTTTGTTATGTGGCTGATCTCAGCCTCGATGTTGTTTTTCGTCACGTGGTTGCGTACCATTTCTTCGAGTTTTCTGCACTTGGGGCAGCCTGTTCCGAGTATTTTTAAGTCTTTCATTTTGATCACATTAGAAGTCCGTAAAGGTAACCCATTGCTATCCCTATTGCGAGCATGTAGGTGGCGTACATTATGGTTTTCCGTGGTTTGATTATAGTGTTTACCACAAGTAGAGTCTGTAGGCTTACACCGGGGTCAACCAGTAGATAGCTCATTAATGGTCCTTGATGCATGCCCAAGTCCATGAACATCCTGGCGACGGGTACCTCTACGAGTGTGGGGAAGTATGCAACTGTGCCGAATAATGCTGCTGCGGTGTTGGCGATTAGTGTGTTTTGTCCGGCGATGTCTGCTATTAGCGTCTGGGGGATTAGTGGTTTGATTACTCCTGATAGGAATACGCCGATTAGGAGTACTGGGAATATCTGTTTCATGAATAGGTACGTCTCTTGGATCCATTGATGGAGTTCGTCTGGTTCATAGTATCGTTTCGCTAATACGATGGTTAGCAGGGCAAACCCGGATACTAGTAGTAGCTTGTAGGTTAGTTTCAGAGGTGCTGTGCCCGCTATCATGATGAGGGTTAGTGATGTAAAGAAGAGTAGAGTTTGTTGTGTTGTTCGTTGTCCTACTGTTTGCGTTTTTATGAATCC
>JAEORY010000034.1 GCA_016840645.1 Candidatus Borrarchaeota archaeon
ATAGCGCGAATACGTGATCACGAAGACTATAGCCAGTCAAAGACATCTCTGGAAATACGATTAAGTCTGATTCTTCATGAGCAGCACGTTCGATCCAACTTTGCATCTTTTTAAGATTTGATTCTTTATTCTCAAGTTGAGGATTCATTTGAGCTAAAGTGACAGAGATTTTTTCCTTCATTAAATCATATCCTATTGAGGAGTTCTACTCAATATTCTCCTGAAATTTATTCACTCCTCCGCAAGAAGACCCCTCAACTTGTTGAATGGTAGTTCACCTCTAAAGTAAGAAAACGTAAGAAAAAGATTGAAAACTCTTATTTGAAGTGATGTACGCTTTTAGAACTCTTCCTCTTCTTCTTCTTCAATTTCGAGTTCTATACCTTTCCTTTTTTTAATTATATACTCGTCTTTTTCTCCTGCAATTATTTTTAATTCTCCCTTTAGGTGGGCATTGTGTAAATGTTTTCGGACAAATAGGCGAAGAGTTCTTTTGCTAAAATTTCTTTCAGGGGAGTCAGTTGACACCACAATGTCCGATCCTTCGATTTTTATTGAAGTAAATCTAGGAAGTTTTTCCTCAAGGAATGTGACTAGATCCTCAAAAAACTGACCTTTTTTCTTTGATAGGTCTTCTGCGACAATAGTATACATATTTTTTCCTCCTCTTAGACCCTTCTATCAATAATTTCTTCTACACCTGGACCAGTACCAATCAAGGTGACTGGTATTTTTAATTGGGCTTCAATTTCACGGGTAAACTCAATCGCTTCCCTCGGCAATTCTTCAAAAGTTTTTATACCTTTTGCATCGGGAAATACGACATCTAATTTTGTAAGTGCGCATTGAGTCGCCCCATTTAAGAAGACTGCTCGTTTTGCCAATTTATAATTAAAAGGACTTGCTCTTCGTGTACGCCCTGTCACTGTACCTTTTTCCTGCCATCCTCGCCTTATAGTCTCTTCTTCGGATAATTCGCCTTCTAAAGGTCCTTCACCTACACGTGTTACATAAGCTTTGAAGATGACAAGAACATCGTCTATTTTAGTTGGACCAATGCCAACATCACTACATATAGCACTTGCGCACACATCTTTGCTTGTTACATAGGGATAAGTGCCATGGTAAAGTGAAAGGAACGTCCCTTGTGTTCCTTCGAGAACAACATTCTCTTGGGCATCAATTAATTCGTTTACTTCGAGAGCTACATCACATAAGTATTCTGCGAGTTCAGGAATATCCTTTGCTACTTTGCCAACTCTAGAAGCTCGATCAACATTACAGGGACCACTTCCAGAACCTGTAGTTCCAATTATTTTTGAAATGGCAGTACCTGTATCTCGTTCCCGATGTTGTGGTTCAATGACTCCGGTATGAAAGTCAATTTTGAGCCGTTTTTTGGTATTAGTCTCTTCTATCTCTTTGAGAATTACTTCTGGGTCGACTAACACACCAGCAGACATGTAAAGTTTCGTCTTCTCGTTTACAAAGCCGCAGGGAATTTGACGAAGCTTGAATTTTTCACCGTTGTAAACTACAGTATGACCAGCATTTGTTCCACAACCTGCTCGAACCATTGCAGCAAGTTCATCCGAAATTGCCAGATATGAGGCGATCTTTCCTTTACCTTCGTCGCCGAAAAATCCTCCCACTATAACTGTACATGCCACGTTTTAAGTCTCCATGTTTAGGTCTTTTTTCGTCGGTAAAAACAAATAATCATTCGTTGTTAAGCGTTAGTTTTTGTGTAAAATTGGTTTTTTAAACCTTTGTTTTGATTAGATGTTTCTCCGGAGACTAACATAGTACGAATCTTTTAATAATCTGTTTGTCGCCCCCTTTCAAATCTAAATTATGCAACTGCAAAAAATGTTGACGAGCGCAGGTCATATAGATTGTAAATTTCAAGAAATGTTAAAAATCTGTCCAAAAAAGGTGAAAACTTTCTAAGAATAAATGAAAATGACTTCATTTTATAACAATGCGTAATTTTATGTCTGCGTGATCGATCAGGATGGTGTTGACATAAGGGTTGTTATGACACAGACTCATCAAACACTGCGGGATAGTTTTTACTTCAGCAAATCGTTCTGTCATATAGTCCTCGCCATAAAACAGCAGGTTATACCCGATCCGTTTCACTCTGTTATAGATAGTAAAGATCTCATTTAGTGTGTATTTCTGTTTTTTGTCGGGATAGATTCGAAATTTAACCGTTTGAATCATTGCGTTTCTTCCTTCCCTTCACCTAAAGTCCTTTTTTGGCGTTAGCAGAAATTTATTATACAATATTATATATGTAACTTCTGGTTTATATATTTTTTGATGTTTATAAAGGCGTATAAATCACAAACGTTTCTTTATATTATATTCATGATATTTGGGTAATGTTTTTAAACAGTATAGTCTATATAACTATTCAGGGAATGGAATATGAAACGATCATTGCTTGAGATCGTGAAAACACTTTTTGACATGCTTGATGAAAATGGATCAAATCCGTTTATTCGCACCAAAGAGATCGTTGAAAAAACCGGCATAAGTCATCGCTCTTTAAAGCCACTGGTCGAATTGATTCAGTTTATTCAAGAACAACAAACCCTCAAATTCCTCCACCAATCGCCAAGAGTAACACTCTATTTTCTTGAGTAAGAGATGGTGTTCACTTATAAGGAAAAGAGGTTTTTTCAATGTTGTGTCTGACGCTTAAATCTTTTTAAGTTCATTACCAAAAAAAGAAGCGTTTTCACTCATTCTTGAAGGATATTAAAAACTGTTCTTAACTTACCTGATAATAATTACTCTTTACATAGTTTCCTAGTTATTAAAAATCTCTTTCAACACTATGCTATTATATTCTGCTCTCATCGGGAATCAAAACGCTTACCGGGTAACACTACTACGCTTGGTTTCATTCCTGGTAAGGCAGGCTTACCTCATTATAAATTTTTAAGAGATTCTTTGTTACAAACACTTAGTTTTGTTGGAGGTGATGTGGTGCTAGAAATAACAAGTCCAGCTTTTGATCATGAAGAAATGATTCCAAAGAAATACACCTGTCAAGGAGATGATGTCAACCCAGAATTGGAAATCCAGGGAATCCCAGAAGAGACAAAGAGTTTAATCCTTATTATGGATGATCCTGATGCACCAATTGGGACTTGGGATCACTGGGTTGTCTGGAATCTAGACCCTAGCATATCAAAAATTGAAGAGGATAGTATTCCAAAAGAGGGAGTTGTTGGTAAAAATAGTTGGGCACGCAATGATTATGGTGGGCCATGCCCTCCATCTGGAACACACCGATATTATTTCAAACTTTATGCTTTAGATACACAATTAGCACTTGAGAAAAAAAACAACAAAAAGACTGTAGAGAAAGCTATGAAAGATCATGTTATAGAACAAGCTGTTTTAATGGGAAAATATAAGAAACTATAGTTTTAACTGAATCAACCTGCATCACTCGAAATCACTGTAATGAACCTTTGTAGATGTACTATTGTGATCGAATTTAAGATTTGGTGAATGTATGACACAATATCCAAAATTTCCTGATTTCAAAGAACTTGGGATCGAAGATAAAGCAATCTTTGATGAGTATTTTAAAAGATATCCTCCCACGATTTCTGAATTTACTTTCACAAATCTATTCATGTGGAGGCATTATTACAACTTCAAATGGGCGATACTTAACGATAATATAGCGATCATGGCGAGCCCAGAGAAAGAACCCTATTTCTTTCCACCAATCGGCTCGAACAAAATAAAAGAAACTGTTTTAGAGTGTATAACCTATTCTGAAAGTACAGGATCTGGGGGAATAATGAAAAGAGTGCCAGAAAATGTTGTGAAATTGTTTTCCGATGGAGATAAAATAAAAATTGAATTAGATCGGGATGCGTCAGATTATGTGTATCTAATAAAAAACCTGGTTGAATTACCTGGTTCAAATTATCGCTCAAAAAGAAAAAGTATAAAGCAATTTCAACGCCAACACGAGTTTGAATATGCACCCTTAACTAAAGAAATAGTTCCAGATTGTTTAGAACTTCAAGAAGACTGGTGTAATGTAAGAGCCTGCTATGATGATCCCCATTTAGCAGGTGAAGATAAAGCAATTTTTGATGCATTATCCCATTTCGACATTTTAGATTTCAAGGGTGCTGTAATCATCGTTGATGAGAAAATAAAGGCGTTCACTATGGGTGAACCATTAAACGCGAATACGATCGTTGTACATATAGAGAAAGGAAGTCATGAACGAGACTATAGGGGAATATATTCATTGATCAACAAAGTGTTTTTAGAAATCGAATGGGCAGATTTCAAATACGTAAATCGTGAACAAGATACAGGAGAAGAAGGTTTAAGAAGAGCAAAAATGTCCTATCACCCAGAATTTATGGTTGATAAATATATATTAACTCGGTTAGCGTAGACCATTCCTATCAAGAATTTATTGATTACATGGAATTAACGTGAATAAAATATCGCACCAGCCGCTTAAATGTATGACTGACTTACATTTCGCTATCTTAGAACTTTGAATTTTAAATTTATGTGTTTTGGACAATTTGGAAATTCGATCGTATAATCCTGTGAGTGTGAAATTCCAAGTTATGCCATCTGCAGTTGATTGTAATCTATTTGTGCCCTTTTTTAATTTTACAGGGTCAAAGATGTATAAAAGAGCGTTATTGTCTTTTAAAGTTCTACGACATTCTCTAAACAACTTATGGTGAAATATAAGATGATGGAAAGTATCTGGCACTAGTATAGAGTCAAAAAATTTTTCTTTGAAAGGCAAATGATATGCACTTGCACAGATCGGAATGGTAAGTCTATTTTTTCTGAGACCTCTTTTCAGAAATTTTGGATTTATATCTATGTGTATCGCTTCGTTTGAATTTATTGAACTTTTACCCGTTCCACAGCCTATTTCTAAAATCCTTCCATTTAAACGAGGGATAAGTTTATATCTTTCATCCCGTGCACCAAAATGTACCGCATGCACAGTCAAATCATAAAGAAGTCCAGACTTATCGATAATTCTTGAAAAAATGGATTCTCTAATCTGTTTTCCCAATGCAATCAACCAAATGAACGAATGGATATTTGTTTGGAGGTATTAAAGTTTTAATTCGGCTCACAATAAACTTCCAATCTAAACGCAAACGTCTTTTAGAGCATTTGATATTGCATATATATGCTTATCTAATTAATTACCGCATTAGGTTTGATAGAGTCAAAAAAAACTTCTTAAGATGACTCTGTAGGATAATTTGCTTCCTTCCATGCCTTCCAACTTTCGTCGTATGCGATCACGTTTTTAAAGCCATAACCAATTAATTTCTCTGCCGCAATTTTTTTCGCAGGACAGTTGATATCCGCAGAATATGTTATTATTAGGTCATCTTTATCGAACATCGAATCTACTTTTTGTTCATTCATTTCTGAAATCAAAAGATGAACGGCCCCAACAATGTGTTCTTCTTCAAAATCTGCTGTATCTCGGACATCAAGGAGTATAAATTCTTCCCTTTTTTCATTTTTTTCTTTTAGTTCTTCCGTGCTGATTATTTGAACCATTTTTTCATCTCCAGTTACAAGAGATTTTGAAAAAAAGTTCTGAGTATTTTCGGGTTCACTGAAATTCACGCTTCTTGGAAGTTTCCTAATGCGTAACTAACGACCTCAGACAATGCAGGATGGATATGCATTGCCTGATACAGTGGAAGAATTGTTCCATCACCGCAATTCATAATGTTAATAATTTCTTGTATGAGTACCGAGGCGTGAGCTCCAATTATGTGTGCCCCAAGAATTTTTTGAGTTTCTCTTTCGACTATTAGTTTTAAGAACCCAGGAGGATTACCCATCGCTTCTCCCTTGGCGGTGTCTGTGTAATTGTTTTTTGCGATCAGGAGTTTCCCTTCGCCAATCTGCTCCCTTGCTTGCCGTTCTGTTAATCCTACTCCAGCAATTTCGGGATTACTGAAAACCGCCCAAGGTACTGCATGATAATCGGCCGCCACTTTAGTAGCGTGATCTCCATGACCATGTCTATGAACTTCTTCTGGGTGAAGAGTGCTATGTGCATTATACCATGTTACCCGTGCTTCATAATTTGCGACGTGTTTAAACATGTAATATTTAGGTCCAATCGCGTCTCCAAATGACCAAATTCTTTCTTTGCTAGTTTCAAAATACTCGTTTACCTTTACCCAGCCATTAGCATCATCTATTTCTACTCCAGTCTTTTCTGGTTTAAGGAAATCCGAATTAGACCTTCTACCTGCAGCAATTAAAATAACTTCAGCACTAAGTCTTGTTTCCTTCCCAGTGCCTTTTTCTTCTGCTATTACTTCTTTCAGCCCACCTTGAATCTCACTGACCGATTTAACTTCATAGCCAGTAAAAATATCCATTTTCTTACCCATTTCACTCTTCAAAAGTCCTGATATTTCAGGTTCCTGTTCTTTAACTAATCTTGTGGCTCTTTGAATTATAGTAACTTTACTACCCATGCTTGAAAGGAAATGTGCATATTCACAAGCAATATAGCCGCCACCAACTATGATTGTACTCTTAGGCAATTCCTCAAGTTCGAGGAGAGTAGCGCTTGTTAGGTAGTCTACATTATCCAATCCTTCGATAGGAGGGATATAAGGACGCGCACCTGAAACTATAAACACTGCATCTGCCTTTATTTTAGTACCATTGACTTTCAATGTATAATCGCCTACAAACTCGCCAATTCCCTTATACCATTTTAGATTTGGTACTTGTTCTACGTACTGTTCTCGCTTTTGATCTTCTTTAAGTATCCCTCGCATCCTGTTCATGATATACTTAAAATCAATGGAGTCTATTTTTGCATTAATTCCAAATTTTCCAGCATTTTTGATGGTATCAACTACATCTGCAGGATATAACAAAATTTTGCTCGGAATGCAGCCACGATTTGCACATGTACCTCCCAATGGGCCTCTTTCGACTAAAGCAACCTTCATCCCATGAGATAACGCATAATCAAGAATAATCTCTCCAGAACCAGCACCTATTACCATAACATCGAAGTTTTCCATAAAATACACCTCGTTCGTATTACAGAAGTGTTGTAAACAATTTAAGAAGATTTGAAACCATCCAGTTAGATATAAACCTTCTGATCACGGAAAATATTCGTCCACGAAGATATATGGAGAGGAGGTTCATCGAAGAAGATTCATCGAAAACATTGAAAGATTCATCACAATCGTTGGAAAAATTGGTAGGTCAAAACGCTGAAAAATTATATGAAAACGTTGAAGTTCACTAATGCATGAAGCAAATATTTTAGAGACTTCCCAAAAGCGATTATTTGTGATCTTTTTCTAAGGTTGCTAGTTTTTTGTCTAATTCATCAAACAGTTCTTTCCCTATGCTTGTTTTTTTCCATTCATCGATTGCGTGTTTACCTTTGTCAGTAATGAGTACTACTCTTTCCCTCCCTCTTTTTGTTGAAAACGCCAATTCTAAGGATACCAGAGCATCGATCTTATTCCTTAAAGAATTATAATTTAGACCTGTACCTGTAACAATGGTCTGTAAATTAACAAATCGTTTTCCTGATGAATGGAGTTTTTCCAGAAAATACAGTACGAGTTGTTCATAGTAACCTACTTCTGCAAGGTCTGGTATCATTGTCTCATTCAATGCGATTTCCTCCACTCATTAAAACAAAATGAATTACTTTGCTCTAATTATTGTGTAAATCAAATGAGTTTATAAACGTTTAAGTGTATTTCAATATACTACCTTATATTCCATAATATTCTATTTTATTATATGATATTATATTAAAGAAAATATTTATAAAGACTATATTACAATATATGATATTATGAAGTTATCACTACCTTAAGAAGTTTTCATAGTGAATAAAGGAGTTATAATATGCTAAATCTGCTTAAAAGTAGCGATAAGAGGATTAGCGAGCCGCCAACAAAAGAGGTTACCACGCGCTTTTTCACCATAAAGATCTTTTTAAGTACAGCAACTGAAGATGGGGAACAGACCACAGAGCCTCAGTGTTTTCTGTGCAGTGGAACCTTTTCGCCTAATTTAAAAACCAATAAGACATTAGCAATACGTATCTCATTAGGAACAATTGTTAAACAATACGCAGTGTTTCATGAGGGTTGTTTAGATACTGCCTGGCGTTTATTTGAAGCCTTTTTCCAAGAATTCCTCTATAACTATTTGTTCGAGGAAGGACTAGACCTCTTTGTTAAGAAGGGGTATAACAGTCACTTTGAAATCATAGACCTCAAAGAATAAGCGTCTTAGTTACCTCTCTTTCCTTTTTTCTCGCTACACAACTAAATTTAAGCAATATATGTTAATTTCCACTTTGTAAGTCAAAGGAGATAAAGCACGATTGAATGAACTAGAAAACGAGGGGCAGGAGGATAACGAGGAATGATTCACACAGCAAAATTCAGGATCTATCCAGACATGCTACAAGAAGGGAAGTTCCATGAAATTTTTACTATCTATAATCGCGTGAAACGCATCGGCTATAACCTGTTGTTTCATGGCGAGGACTATATAGTAGCACGCTTCGGTGAAGTTAAAACTATCCAGCAGTGTTTGATGAGCCTGTGTCACAATAACCCTTATGTCAACACCATCCTGGTCGATAACAAGCAGAAACTGGATGCACAACAAACATGGCTGGAAAAACGACGGAAATACATGACCAAGCAGATTAAAACCATTACTAAGAAAATCAACGCAATAAAGGAGAAAGATACACACGACAAGCGGTTAAAAGGTTTATATGGCCGCAGATCATCAATTATGGCAAAATTACACAATTTAATGCTTAAACCTGTGGTATTCGGTAGTAAGAAATTATTTAGAGACCGAATTCTTGGCAAAATAAGTAGGGAAGAGTTCAGAATAAGACGAGATTCTTCCTTTTGTTGTATCGGAAAGCAACAACGAGGAGCGAAAAATCTGAACATCAAAGTATTGCCTGACAAAACGGTCAAACTACGCACCTTTTCCAAGCAAAAGGGACGTAAATGGCTTATTATTCCTATAGCCGTAAATCATGTACAGGAAAAATGGTTTCAGGAAATCCTTAATGCTGACAAATACACGGTGACCGTAAAGAGAAAGTTCTTCAAGGGTGAAGTACGCTACTTTGCCTACGTGTCTTATGAAATCCCAGAACCGACACCACATTATGGCTACGAACATGGTGCCATCGGCTTAGATTTCAACTATAATTTTGTGGCGTTAACCAACGTGGATAAAAACGGCACACTACTCTCCTATCATAGCATCTCATTTGGCAATCTTCACAGCTATAGAAAAAATAAACGTGAGTATTATATCTCCTATAAAATGGATAAAGTCGTCAATTATTCATCAATAAAGGTAAAGGGATCGTGGTCGAGGACTTACAATTCGATCAAGAATTTTCATACAATACAAAACGCAATCGAAAACTGAGCAATTTGAAGACCACCGCCTTAGAGTTTTTGGTACGGAAGTGTAAAAAACGCGGTGTGTCCTTTCGAAAGGTATTTCCTGGTTATACCTCCCTCAATGGGAAATACAAATATTCAGGATTACATAATTTGACAGTCCATCACTTAGCAAGTTATGTAATAGCTCGAAGAGGCTTGGGTTTCAAGGAAAAAATTCCAGCCGTCCACGATTGGGTGCTCTCACACGTCGGGGAGTTCATTGAGCCCCGTGTGAAAAAGAATAGTCCTTACCGTAGATGGTCGATGATCAATGACCTCTTTGAGCATAGCGCGGGATAACCTCCTTCAAGACTCCCGAGATACTGCGCAAAACGGTATTGATGAGGCATGTGTTGAACTCGGTGACGAGCGCACAGCCCGATAACCTTAAGGCTGGTCTTTCCACCAACGGAAAGATTGAGGATTATCATAAAGCGTGGAATTTTATATATAATGCCCGTTTTATAAATAATTGTAAGGTTCGTCTAAGTTATATAAATAGAATTAAGGTGTAACTTAGTGAATTAAGAGAATAATACTGCACAGATGAATGGTATGGTTTAAAATAGTAGAACAGGAAGATATAGAAAGAAGGAGATGTGTTTATGAGTGGTGAAATTGACCCAGAAGCACTCCGTAATTTAAGTTCAGGCCTCTATATTGTCACCTCACACTTCGAAAACAAAACAAATGGTCAAATAGTCAATACTGTAATGCAGGTTGCTGGTGATCCGCCCTGTGTTGCAATAAGCATCAATAAGAAGAACCTAACTCATAATTATATCACCAAAAGTGGTATGTTTGCTATCTCTGTCCTTGATGAATCTACGCCGATGAAATTTATTGGTCGTTTTGGTTTTAGGTCAGGCAGAGACATTGATAAATTTGACCAGATTTCCCATAAGAAAGGTGTTTATAATAGCCCCATGATCACCGAACACACTCTTGCAGTTTTGGAGGCCAAGGTTCGTGACCAAGTTGACGTTGTCACCCATACTGTTTTCATTGGAGAAGTTGTCTGTTCTGAATCCCTGAGGGAAGGCAGGCCGCTTACCTATGCATGGTATCACGAAGAACTCAAAGGAAAGAGCCCAAAAACTGCGCCTACTTATATGGAACCCAAAGAAAGTTGAAAACTCATAGAAGTACAATCGATTATAGCTACGGAATAGCCGTTTCTAACGTAGGATGCTATATACCCTATGCTGAGAGGTGGGAACTTAAAAATCGCGAAATCGTCGTTGAAAATGGGTAAATTAGCAGTAAATCAATCACTCAGTTCACCGAATCTGCTTTTGTTATAGACTTATCTTTTGAGTGTCGTAGGCTATATGAATGTGCTCATAAGATTCCAAATACTTTTCTAATTCGTCATGTGGTTTGCATCGATGTGACATATGCATCAAGTATGTTTCTTTCGCATTTGATATTTGGGCGAATCGAATAGCCTCAGAAATAGACATATGAACTTCTTTGAAGCGTTCTGTATCAGTATCCGTAAACATGTCGGTTATTAAAACATCAGGTGAAGCATTTTGGATTAATTTAAGGCTTTCTTCAGGGATATTAAATCCTGTGTCACCAGTTATCACAATTTTCTTGCTTGTCTCGTCTTCTATTAAAAAGCCTATAGGTTTCGTTAACGCTGACTTATGTAACACATAAAACGGAGTTATTTTCAACCCACTGTAATCTATTGGAACGTATGCTTCTAAAGGATGTGGTGTGGTTTTGACTTTAAATCTAAAATTTTTGATAAAATTTAGAGTTTCCTCCGTACTAAAGACTTCTATGTTGTTCTTATTGTGATAAAAGTCACCAAATCCTACCATATGGTCGTAATGCATATGAGTCCACAGGATAGCATCTATATCTTCAATTCTAGCACGAAGTAACTGAATGCGTAGATCAGGTCCTGTGTCCACAAGAATATTTGTAGCGTTTGAAGGGCCAGAGTTCGAAGAGTGAACTAGTAAAATCCCAAATCGCATCCTTGAAAACGGAACTCCTCTGCCTCTCGCAAGTTCGCATGTTTCACATCGGCAAGCAAGCTTTGGTGTTCCAACACTATCTCCTGTTCCAAGAATTATTATGTCAATCGGCATTTGATCACATCCCAAAAAATCATCAATTGATACCGTATTTTCCATTAAGGATTTAAAGCAGTATTTTTGTTTTTTATCGAACAAAATTCAATACTAGTTTTCCTTAAAAGTAGTTTATATAACATAAGTGGTTTTCTAAGTAGTATCAAATCAAATCAAATCATAGGCCGAATGTTTTTGAGGTAATGAAAATGAAGATTCGTCTTATCCAGGTGTCATATGACTTAGGACATGAACAGGTCGGAATGGGAAAGGGTCCAATTCGTTATATTCAAGCAGGCGCAGATCGTAAACTGTTAAATAGCGGTTTTGAAGTTAAGGTCGAAACTATTAAACGAGACGTTCCTGCTGGTGCTGATTTACTTAAGAAAATCGCTAACATCAATTCTAATCTCGCACAAGTAGTTAAAATTGCTATCGATGAAGAATACTTCCCATTAGTTCTAGGTGGGAACTGCAACACCCTCCTTGGCATACTTGCAGGTCTTGATACCCTCCAAATTGGAATCATCTATTTTGACGCCCATGGTGATTACAACACACCAGAAATTTCGATAAGCGGGTTTTTCGATGGAATGCCTCTTGCCATTGCAACTGGTCAGTGCTATCCAGATCTCTTGACACAAATTGGAAATATTGGCCCCATCTCAGAAGCATACACCATGCACATTGGTGCTCGTGATCTAGATCCTAAAGAACAAGAGCTTCTTGAGAATTCAGAAGTTCTGCTTGTTACTACAGACGAATTAAAAAAAGATACACAAATGAGTTCTTTGTGTTCTGCACTGACTAAACTTCAATCGGAAGTCAATGAGGTCTACCTCCATATCGATATCGACGTGATGGACCCACAAGAAGCGCCTGGAGTTGATTATAGAACTCCAAACGGACTTTCTTTAGACGAAATGGAAAAAGCAATAAGAATGATCGCCGAAAAATTCAGGATAAAAGCAGCTGCTCTGACTGCCTATAACCCTGATCAAGAAAAGGATGAGAAGACACTTCAAACGGGCCTTCGCCTAGTGAATATAATTGCAGAAGCGGTGGCAAATTCGATTAAATCAAAATAAAAGGTTATTTTAAAAATTATCATTTAAAATATAATGAATTATTTTGAACTTAGGCAGGGGATCATATGATTTTCATTATAGTCGGTCATTTAAAGAAAGCATTTCGTAAATTTGCAAAAAGCGATTTCTTCAAAGCATTTATTTACATTGTAATTGCCGTTTTAGTCGCGACCATTGGTTTTTCTTACTTAGAGGGACGATCTCTTGCGGATTCCTTTTATTGGGCAGTTATCACGCTCACAACAGTCGGATACGGTGACATCACCCCAGCTACATTTGCTGGGCGGTTTTTCGTTGTTTTTGTCAGTATTTTAGGAATCGGGATGGTCGCGATTTTTGCGGGTACATTTGCTAGTTACTTAATTGGGATTCAAACTGATAATCTGCGGAGGCTAAAGAAGATGACAGATATAGTGTTAATTTGTGGATATAATGAAAAAATTAAAAATTTCTTAAAGGAGATTGATGTTGGGTCAAAAAACATGGTGTGCATCACACCCTTAGAAGAAAGGCCAGAAGATCTTCCAGAAAGTATTGTCTTTATTTCAGGAAAGCCATATGAGGACAAAACTTTATTGAAAGCGAAGATTTTTGAAGTTACCGAAGCTATAATTTCTTTAGATCACGATCAAGACGCTATTTTGACTGCCTTAGCAATAGGGGGACTTAATCGTAAAACAGGAATAATCTGCAACGTCATTAAAGAAGAAAACGTTAAGCATCTGTATAAAATCGGCGTACAAAAGGTTTTATGTGATGAAACCGTAGGTGGCCAAATGCTTGCTTCGATGTTCAAGGATGAAGCTACATTCGAAATTCTTCATCAAGCGTAATCTAAAAAGTATTGGGCAGGTAAACTCAAAAGATGTAAAAAATTCAATTACTTATCTATTCTGCAACGCTCCACTACCACGTCATATAAATCGTCACGGAAACGCAATAATTGCTTCTTGTAACTCCTTGTAATGTTACTACGAGGTTATAAAATGAAAAAATTTGACGTGATCATAATAGGGGCAGGGAGTGTTGGAACCCCAACCGCTATGGCACTTGGAGAGACCGGAGAGGTTAAAGTAGCGGTAATAGAAAAAAACGCCGAGGTGGGACTAGGACAAAATAATCGAGCGCTCGGCGGAGTAAGAGCAACCCATACAAATTTCTCGAAAATAATTACATGTCTCAAATCTATTGAAATCTTTTCCAACTGGGAAAAGAAACATGGAGATGATATTGGGTGGTCTAAGGGAGGTTACTCCTTTCTAGCGTATAGCAAAGAACACGAGGAACTTCTAAAAAGAAGTATAGATCTCCAAAAATCTCTTGGATTAAACAATGACTGGTTTAATGCTGAGCAGATAAGTGAACTAATACCCGGAATTTTACGGACAAGATTATTAGGAGGATCATATTCACCCGATGATGGTCGAGCTTCGCCTCCTTTAGCAATAAAAGCTTTTTACAAATATGCCTTGTCTTTAGATGTAGAATTCAAATTTAAAGAGATTGTAAAGAATTTTTCGATAGAACACAATAAAATCAAGAGTATAATTACAAATAAAGATGAATATGAAACAACTTGGGTCATAAACGCAGCAGGTATATCAGCATCTAAAATAGGATCTCTTGTAGAGTTAGATTTACCAGTCTATCCTGAGATTCATAAGGCTGGAATCACAGAATCTGCAAGATCTTTAGAGCACTTTACCAAACCACTAGTCGTTGATATACGTTCTGTTCCTGACTGCCATAATTTCTATTTTTTTCAAAACCAGGAAAACAAAATTGCGTTTACCATTAGCCCCACACACAAAATGCCGGGTTATAGTGATGTTGTGCCCATTTTTGCTGAAAGAATGGAAATGCTAATACCTAGTATAAAAAGCCTAAAAGTGCTCCGAAAATGGGCTGGAGCGTATCCTATGACGCCAGATGGAATCCCAATTGTCGGAACTGTGGATTCAATAGAAGGTTATATTAATACAGTGGGGATGTGTGGTCAAGGCTTCATGTCAGGACCAGGAATAGGACAACTCATCTCCCGAGTCATCACAAACCAACTGACAGAAGCGGATAAAGAAGTGTTGGATGGTTTTTCACTTACTAGGAGTTTTAAAGAACCAGAAATTCTACAATAATGTTCTAAAAACTCTGAATTACTTAATAGGAACTCTAATTTGTGTTTACTGTCAATTTTGAGGTATAGCAAGTGAGATGAAACAAATAGGAATTTCAGAGATTCAGAAGAAAATTATTTATAATACAAAATCGGGGTGAATCATAGGTGATGAATTTAAAAGGATAATCAAAATATCAGTTAAATTTCAAATTCAGTCGCTTGAAAAAGGAAATGTGAAAACTAATACACCCGAACTATTAATGAAACAATGGATAGTGTCTGAAACATTAAAACGTTTTTTCACGCTTAATATAATTTACTAAATTAGTAATTGAATGCTTCATAAGTTAGGCACTTGTACTAGTAAGGGGCTTCGGGCATTTACCTTCAGGAGTTAAAAACGTTGCGACCTCTGTGAGTATTTAGGGATCTAATTCACTTGAGAAAGAGCGAGGATGAGAACATATTGTGCGCCTCAACAACGAAAAAAGAATATCGGATTAAAATAGTCGTTGCTGGAGACGGGGGAGTAGGCAAAACAAGCTTATTGAATCGATATGTTTCAGACACATTTTTAACAGCAATGAAGATGACTATTGGCACAGACTTCTTTTCAAAAGTTATGGAAAGACAAAATAGTGTAGTTAAACTTCAACTGTGGGATTTTGGAGGCGAAAAACGGTTTCGCTTCCTTCTTCCTGGTTATTGCAAAGGCGCCCGTGGTGTATTATTGGCATTTGACCTGAATGATTTTACGACATTAATGAGTCTAGATGAATGGATCCAGATTATTAAGGTAAACACAACAGATCCTAAAATACTTCTTGTGGGAACTAAAGTAGATATCGCGGGAGGAGTCATGGAAGAGGAATTCATTAGAGAATTTTGTGAAAAGCATAATATACATGAATTCATACCAACAAGCTCGAAAACTGGAGAAAACGTGGAATTTGTCTTCCAAGAATTAGTTGATCGAATTCTCGCGCCTGTAATTCCTGAAATTCCACTTGTACCTATTACTCCACCTGAGATCCTTGAACCTACTACTCTGGTACCCCCCGAACCCACTACTACACTTGAGATACCTGAACCCATTATCCCACCACCTGAAATCCCTGAACCTACTCCACCACCTGAAATCCCTGAACCCATTATCCCACCACCTGAAATCCCTGAACCTACTCCACCACCTGAGATACCTGAACCCATTATCCCACCACCTGAGATACCTGAACCCATTATCCCACCACCTGAAAT
>JAEORY010000035.1 GCA_016840645.1 Candidatus Borrarchaeota archaeon
GTGATCCTGATCCACGATCCAGGCGTGTATTTGCCTTCCATAAGCCTGAAACACTTCTTGAGTGGGTTAATCAGGACAACACGTTACGAGCCAGGTTGCAGGAACTTCCACCACTCATCACCACTGGCCTTCGTGATTGCCAAATTGAAGCCATTACGAATCTTGATATTTCTTTCAAACAAGCAAAACCCAGAGCATTAATCCAGATGGCAACAGGGAGCGGCAAGACCTATACGGCTGTTAGTTTCGTATACCGTTTGATAAAATTCGCTAAAGCTAAACGTGTTCTGTTCCTTGTTGATCGCAGAACTCTGGGAAGGCAGACAAGAGGTGAATTTGCCCAATATATTACCCCAGACGATGGACGGAAATTCACTGAACTCTATAATGTTCAATTGCTATCGACAAATGTTATTGATCCTGTGAGCAAAGTCTGTATCACAACCATTCAGCGGCTGTTTTCAATGCTGAAAGGGAAAGAATTTGATGTTGAACTGGATGAACTCTCTTTGGCAGATGTTACTGATGATGTCATAAAGGAGGTAACCTACAATCCTGCTATTCCTATTGAAGATTTTGACTTTATTATCACCGATGAGTGTCACCGTTCTATCTATAATGAATGGCGGCAGGTACTGGAATACTTTGATGCATTTCTCATAGGTCTGACCGCTACCCCTTCAAAGCAGACCTTCGGATTTTTCAAGCAGAATCTGGTGATGGAATACACTCATGAACGGGCGGTGGCAGACAGGGTAAATGTAGGTTATGAAGTGTATCGTATACGAACAAAAATCACAGAAGAAGGAAGCAAGGTCGAATCAGGCTATCATATTGATAAACGGGATCGCCACACCCGCCAAATACGCTGGGAACAACTGGATAAAGACTTGGAATACAATGAGAAGCAACTGGATAATGATGTAGTGGCTGTTGATCAGATCAGAACGATAGTACGAACATTTAAGGAGAAGTTGTTTACTGAGATATTCCCTGGAAGAGAGGAAGTTCCCAAGACACTGATATTCGCCAAAGATGATTCTCACGCTGAGGACATAGTGAATATCATTCGGGAAGAGTTTGCTAAGGGAAATGAGTTCTGTGAGAAGATCACCTATCGCACTACAGGCGACAAGCCAGAAAATCTTATAGCCAGTTTCCGTAATTCTTACAATCCACGCATTGCCGTGACCGTGGATATGATCTCTACAGGTACAGACATCCGACCGCTGGAATGCCTCCTATTTATGCGAGATGTGAAATCCATCGTGTATTTTGAACAGATGAAAGGACGAGGTACTCGTGTCATATCCAGTACGGATCTAAAAGCGGTAACGCCCGATGTAGATCATAAAACCCATTTTGTGATCGTAGATGCCATTGGGGTAACAGAGACTGATAAAACTGATTCCAGGCCGCTTGAGCGGAAAAAGTCCGTTCCTTTTGAAAAGCTTGTCCAATCTATCGCAATAGGGCAAAGGGATGAAGATACTCTTATGACAATGGCGGGAAGGCTGGCGAAAATCAATGTCCGACTTGAGGAGGATCAACAGAAGGAATTGGAAACAGCATCAAGCGGGAAATCATTAAAAGAGATCATTAATGGACTTCTCGATGCCGTAGATCCTGATAAGCACATTGAAAAAGCAAAAGAAATTTTTGCTGTTGAAAGCCCCACTGATGAGCAGATAGACAAAGCCACGGAGGAGATTGTCAATGAAGCCTGCTCAGTATTTGATGATCCCAACTTCAGAAATGTTCTGATTGAGATTAGGAGGCAGCAATTTCAGATCATTGATACGGTAAGCCAGGATGCCATTATCTCTGCTGCGTTTGATACAGGAATAGCAGAGAAAACGGTGCAAACTTTCCGTGAGTTTATGGAAGCAAACAAGGATGAGATCCTGGCATTGCAGATCATTTACAACCAGCCCTATGACAAGCGGCATTTGACTTATAAAATGGTAGATAACCTTGCCAATGCAATGAAGAAACCTCCATACAATCTCTCCACAGAACTTATGTGGGCAGCATTTGAGCAATTGGAGAAGGACAAGGTGAAGAAACAGAGGCCAGAGCATCTGCTTGCCGATATTATCTCGCTAGTTCGCTATGGACTGGGTAAAATTGAATTATTGGTGCCTCGTCAAGATATAGTTGATGAGCTGTTCAACAGTTGGCTGGAAAACCAGGAAAAGGCTGGCAATACCTATACGGATGAGGAATTAGAAATGCTCACCATGATAAAAGATCATATCGCCACCAGTTTGGAGATCACGGTGGATGATTTTGATAACGTCCCTTTTTATGACAAAGGTGGCGTAATGAAGGCCTACAATTTGTTTGGAGACAGGTTTAACACAATTATTAATGAATTGAATGAGGCGCTGGCGGCGTGAAAGAAGACAGGAATATGTTACCATATAATTGGATTTCTACTCCGCTTGAAACAATCATATCAACAGTGAAAGGAAAGAAACCAAAGATTCTTGGATCTAAATCAAATGATCTTCAGATTCCATATATTGATATTAAAGCAATTGAGAGGAAAATATTCTCAAAATATACCAATAGAGAAAATTGCACGATGTGTGAACCAGATGATAACTTGATTGTCTGGGATGGTGCTCGTTGTGGTTGGGTTGGAAGGGGAGCATCAGGTGCTGTTGGTTCAACTTTGGCAAGAATAGATACATTTAACCTTAGCAAAAGCTATCTTTACTATTTTCTGATGTCAAAGTTCAAGGAGATTAACACGAAACCAAAAGGAGTTGGCATTCCACACGTAGATCGAAATATTTTTTACACGTTCAACTTTCCCTTACCCCCTCTTCCCGAACAACACCGCATCGTTGAAAAGATTGAGGAACTCTTCACCCGCTTGGACGCAGGCGTAGAAAACCTGAAGCAAGTACAGGCACAACTGAAACGCTATCGCCAGTCTGTATTGAAGGCGACAGTGAAGGGCAGACTGACAGCGGAATGGCGAGAGAAGCATAAAAATGAACTGGAGCCTGCCGATAAGCTCCTGGAAAGAATTCAAACAGAGAGGAAAAAGAAGCTGGGGAATAAATACAAGGAACCTACGCCACCAAACACCACCGATTTACCTGAATTGCCAGAGGGTTGGGTTTGGGCTAAGCTCGGCCAAATAACACATCTTATAACGAAAGGTGCCTCCCCACGTTGGCAGGGTTTTGATTACGCTGACCATGGTATAAAATTCATTAGAAGTCAAAATGTGGGTTGGGGGAGATTAGACACCTCTAAAATAGCTTTTCTACCAGAAGCATTTAATATGAAAGAAAAGAAATCTATTCTGAAGAAAGAAGATGTTTTATTGAACATTGTCGGCGCTTCAATAGGCCGTGCAGCGATAGCGACAGAAGAAGTTGAAAATGCAAATATCAATCAGGCTGTGTCCGTTATTAGGTTGATTGATGGCATCTTGATAAACAAGTTTTTAATGTATTATCTTATATCAGTAGATGCCCAATCAAGAATTCATCGTAAAACGGTTGATGTGGCACGGGCTAACTTGAGTCTAACAGATATTTCCGAACTTTGTGTCCCAGTTCCTCCGTTCAATGAGCAAATCGCAATAGTAGAAGAAATTGAGCGCCTATTTTCAATCACCAATGGCTCTGAAGCACTGATAGAATACGAGCTAAAGCGCTCCCAATCCCTCCGCCAGTCAGTGTTGAAACATGCCTTTCTGGGGAAATTGGTACCACAAGATCCGAATGATGAGCCTGCATCTGTCTTGTTGGAAAGAATTAAAGCTGACAAGGGCAAGGCAAAGAAATCTAAACAAATGGAGATATTCTAAATGGCAAACGATTCATCAGCATTAGTACAGAAACTGTGGAATTATTGTAACGTCCTGCGGGATGACGGTGTTAGCTATGGCGATTATGTCGAGCAACTTACCTACCTTCTCTTTCTGAAAATGGACGATGAGCAGACCAAACCACCGTTTAACAGAACATCCAAGATCCCAGCCGAATACAACTGGAACAGTTTGCTGGACAAGGATGGGGGCGAGCTGGAGAGACAATATCGCCATATCCTTGAAAGTCTGGGCAGAGAACCAGGAGTTATAGGTGTCATCTTCCGTAAATCTCAGAACAAGATTCAGGATCCAGCCAAAATGAAGCGTCTGCTAAAACTTATTGAAGAAGAAACCTGGCTGGGGTTGAGCGTAGATGTAAAAAGCGAAACCTATGAAGGCTTGCTCCAGAAAAACGCAGAGGACGTGAAAACTGGTGCTGGTCAGTATTTTACCCCGAGACCTCTCATTAATGCCATCGTTGAGGTAATGCGTCCTGAACCTGGAATGGAGATCATGGATCCCGCCTGTGGAACAGGAGGATTTCTCATATCAGCTCACAATTACATTGCTCACCATCACCAACATTTGGATGTGGAGCAGAAAAAACACCTACGCTATGACGCTCTCCGTGGTGTCGAGATAGCAGATAATGTCGCCAGGCTCTGTGTGATGAATTTGTATTTACACGGTATTGGAGGTGATGAAAGTCTTATTGAAGTGGACGATTCATTGGAGTCCGATAAGGGTAAACGGTACAATCAAGTGTTGACTAATCCGCCATTTGGCAAAAAAAGCAGTATAACGGTTTTCAATGGCGTAGGAAAAGCAAGCAGAGAGGCGATTACCTATGAACGAAATGACTTCTGGGCAACCACATCAAATAAACAGCTCAACTTTGTTCAGCATGTAAAAACGCTTCTTACCATCAATGGATATGCCGCTATGGTTGTGCCTGATAATGTGTTGTTTGAAGGTGGTGCAGGAGAGACCGTGAGAAGAAAACTCCTGCACGAATGCGATGTTCATACACTTCTCAGACTGCCCACAGGAGTGTTCTATGCCCAAGGTGTGAAAGCAAACGTAATTTTTTTCGACCGCAAACCTGCCAGTGAAACCCCCTGGACAAAGAAGTTATGGATCTACGACCTTCGTACCAATAAGCACTTTACCCTGAAGACCAATCCTTTGGGCTATGAAGATCTGCAAGATTTCATCAAATGCTACAACCCAGATAACCGACATAAGCGAGAAGAAACAGAAAGATTCAAGTCTTTCACCTATGAAGAATTGATGCAGCGGGACAAGGTGAGTTTGGATATCTTCTGGCTCAAAGATGAAAGCCTTGAGGATTCTGAGAATCTTCCTGAACCAGATGTCCTTGCAGCAGAGATCACAGAGAACTTGCAGTCAGCTCTTGAACAATTCCAAACGATTTACGAAGAGCTGGAGGAGAAATCGAAGATAAACTAAATTTTTTCCTTAAATGGTGCCGCATTTCTTAATTGCCATTTTTCCGGAATGGCTAACCTACCTGCCTTGACAGGACACACTGTTTCGTCCCTCCCATGATGGGATTTGTTTTCTTTTGTGATTTACAACCGACTTCAGGCTGGTTGTTAGCGCACCTTAGATTCTGTTTTCAATGAACGATTAAAAGAATGTTATTACCTTCTCTATTTACCACCTCTACTTACCACCCTTAGTTACCACTTCTTATGTACCACTTCTTATGTACCAGTTATTGAGTACCACTATGATAAAACATTTATGATCCTAAAAAAGGGTATATCCTTCGATCTCTTTTCAAAGTGAAAATCCTATTTCGCTAATGGATATGTGAAAAATTTCATTTCGCTACTACACCCGCTCCCCTGCTCATTCGGTATTGAATTTTTAAGTTGCAGAGATTAAATGGCATATACCCCCCTGCTTAATTTTGCGGATACAAGCAGTTTATTGCCAGCTCGGTATTTAGTTTTTCGGTTGCAGAGATTGCAGGGGCTCTACCCCTTTTATTTTTTGGTAACCAACTACATCCATAAATTATATTTTTATGCCCCTTTGCTATCCATTTTTATATATGGCAATTATGTCTAATCTCCTTGTTAGTGGTGCATTTACACCGTTTATGTACTGCTTTTGCACATCAACAAGTTTTCTTTCATATCCCCTTATTTTTCATACATTATTACCCCTTTTTACGTATTTTTATTTTTACACCCCAAAAATCGTTTATTTTCTTAACAATATCATAAAGTTACATAAGTAAAGGTTATACTTTTTTAGGGGGGAGTTTATAGACCACATATAACAAGAAATTGATACCCCCATACCCCCAAGCCCCCCTTGCTGTTTTCATCGCTTTTTATTATTGCTAATGGTTTACTATAGGCTTAAATAGAGCAGTTTTGCCTTATAAATGATTTACAATTCATAGGGCTTAATAAATCACAGATCCAAATAACCATTTGTTATTCTATGACTAAGATTCAAAAAATTTCTAAACTTTCTCCGCTCAAATAGTGATTTTTGTGTATTTTTCAGTATTTTTCCTTGTCACTATAAAAATCCACTGTATTGCATAACCTATTTAATTTATTACTGATTCACGTCTGAATTTTTATTCATAACATTTATCAACTACTATACGAATTTACTCCCTTTTTACCCTGTTTTTACCCCAAATTTACACTGTTTTTACCCCCTTTGAGACAATTGCCTCTTTGTAGTTGAAAAACTTGCTGAAAAATCCATGGCAACATTACCACCCTATAGTAAGGCCATACCCCCTAACCTTCACTCCCGGGTCTCCTCAGAAATTTCTTTTAAATAATAATGCGTATATAAAAGAGCAGCTTATAGGATTATAAAAAGATCTTTATTCAGTATCATTCCATACTATTGCTCTGAATTTATGCATAATACGCTTTTAAATCTCTATAAATATATCTTAGGTTAATATGGTTTATTATCAGGTGCTTATCTGATGATTTTTCCTTTTCATTTAGCAATTCTGGAAATATCCGTTTAATGAGCGCAATTGTAAGTAACATATAGATTTAATGGGACTCCAAAAGGTGATTCAAGGGGTCCCCTTTCACTTAGAAATTATGCTCTTTTTCTTAAAATGAATGGTATAGTATAGGGGTGAAAAAACCATGCTCTGGAAGATATGTTTTACCCCCTTTTGAATACCTTTTCTTGCCTTTGAAGCTATCTCTCTCAATCAGTTTCATCCCTGTTTCTTCTCTGCCATAAATAGTCAATGACGTCCTGCTCAAAGAAATATCTCCTGCCTGCTTTTTCAGCATACTGCAATCCGCCTTTTATCCAGTTACCTAACTGGATACTTCGGCCTGACTTTGTGATGGGCAGGCCTAATCTTTCGCAAAGCTCTGCTTCTGCCCATATTTGGTCTATCCTTTCCGGTTTTTCTGTCATTCACTTCCTCCTCTCCTAAAAAGGTTTCTACTGCTTTGGCCTTATCCAATAAGCTGGCTTTTAAGGCTTTTTGGTAAGCTTCTTTTATTTGTTCCTGTGATGAAGCTACAATTATCTGAAAGCAAGAAGAACATATTATCCCTGTTACATCTTTGGGATGTTTAACTTCTCTATGCTTCTTGCTTGCTACATCATATTGTTGATCTGGCATACCGCATAATATGCAGTTCAATTTCTATACCCTTTCTTTTCAATGATGTTCTTAGTTCCTGAGATAGTTTATACATCGACTTTCTTACTTAATTTTTACGTGTGTGTGCAGGTCACATCCCTATAATTTAATCTCATTCAATCTCTATAGACTCATTTTTACTCATTTTCTCTTATAGACACCTTTCTACTCATTATTAGCTAACTCTATAGTAACGTTTTTACCTTCCTTCCTTACCTCCCTTCCTTACCTTTCTACGTTACCTTTCTACGTGATATTTCATAGTGGTTCTCTATAGAGACATTTTGAGATATCCCCATAGTCCAGTTTCGTCTAATTCTATAGACAAGTTCTTACCACTTCCTTATATATGCATTTCTATTCCTTTAGCCCTTATATGCAAATCCTTGCTAATTCCCTATAGTTGAATTTTGTTGCATATATTCCTTTTTGTTTTAGTTATCTGTTAGCAATATGAGCTCAAATTTTTGTCCATGTGTTGCCGGCAAAGAATTACTAAAGTGTGCGAGTAGGGATGGTAAGGTCGCTCCCTCCCCCCTACCCCCCAGCTCTTTTCCAGCCTTTTCTCTAAATTCTCTTTAAAATAATTCAACCTTATATCCCTTAAATTACTGACACTTGTTGTCACACCCAGTTTTTAACATATTGAATCTATTCAATTTTTTTATATAGCATCTGATTGATAATCAGGTGGTCAGATAGTGTTTTTCGATAAAATTAAAAACATCTTGCCTCTTAAATCGAACCATAGATCTGGGCTTCTTCTCTCCCTCTCCTTTACACTCCCATCTAACGCAAGGAATCTGGCCTCTCTCTGCCATCTTATAAACCAAAGGCAAGCTACATCTTAAAAGAAGCTTCACCTCATGAGCATCAAGAAGGGGTTCAATTATCTCTGATTGCTTGCTGAATATTGAGTTTTTAGACCTTTGTAGCATCCTTTGATCTTTTTCTTATCATCTTTGTGCATTTGAGAGGTAGCAGGGGATCACCCCCTACCCCTTCTTTGATATTTTCTTGATATTGCCTCTGAATACAAAAAATCAAAAAGACTTTACCTGAAACAAAAAGGTGAACGAATGCTTAACAAGAAAACCGATATTAATAACATTGACAAACTTGACGATTTGGTTAACGGTTTCTGATGCTTTGCGCAGCAAACTGTTAATTTATAAGCCTTTTCCGGCAATGTTTTCAGCATACCTAAATATGATACCTCTTTGAAAAAAGGACTGTTAAGGTTGACGCTGAGTCCCCTAAAAAAGATACATTAACTTAACGCACTAACCATAAAACAGGGTAACGCTATCAGTATAAAAAAGGCACCCCCCAGACCAACCCTATAGACATGGTAATACATGTATATGGCCACGTTTCCGTACCCATAGGGCAGGTTTTTGGATGAGGTGCCGTTTTCTCCACTAACTCAATGTCATCATTGAGAAATAGAAGCGTTTTTTTAAATTCTCTATGGTACGCTTTCGTTAACCTAAAACACCTTTTTAGGGTACGCTTTCGTTGCTGTGTATGGGTACGCTTTCGCATGTTACTTTTCCTTAAAGCCAACTTGGATCACCTTGCCCTGAGTCTTTTTTGACTTTCTTTTTGGTTTGCAGAATCCCCGCTGTACCGTGTCCTTTTCGCGGGTTTCAAACACCGTTCCCGGTTTCCACAACTGCCATTTTTCAATAAGTTCATATATTGACTTGTCTTGCTTATATCCTCCGCCGTGATGCTTGTAGGTAATAAAGCCCTTTGCAAATAATTCATCGAATGCTCTGGATGCTCTCGATTTGGTTACGCCTAGCTTTTCCAGCTCGATATAGGTAAGGGTGAGGGAGTCACAATTAGTGCAAATTTTTCTTTGGTGCCCTTTTTTGCCTACCCGGTCAATGTACCTTTTGCCTAAGAGAAGAGTAAGTAACTGTGGCGCAAATCCCCTCAAAGCCAAATAAGCCTGAGATTCAAACATATCCCTCTCAAGATATGTCCCTGAAGAGAATTTAAATTTTTTAGCCATGTATCCCTTTTAATTGTGTGGCTATCTTGTGAAACTGCTTTCTTACTTTGTTAAATGTCATTAGTAATTTACTCATTAGGCCAATCAATATCTTCAACTTTTACGCTCAGGCCTTTAGCAAGGGCCATTCTTTCCCTTTCATTTGCTTTGTCTCCATTCTCGATAAGAGAAATTCTTGATTGATGAACGTTCGAAATTTTCGAAAGTGACCATTGCGTAATACGTCTTTTGAATCGTGCTTCTCGTAAATCCATTTTTCACCTCCATAAAAAAATCCCTACAAACTTTTTATTAGTCTGTAAGGATAGTATAATTATTAATTAAAGTTATGTCGAGAAAAATACTGGAAAAACAGTAACTTACGGGTAATTGGTTATTTGCGTTTACCCTATGTTTTGCGTTTACCCATAGTAACTTTCTTTAGCACCCTCTGCTCGTTTTCTTCGCTTATATTCTCTTGCTTCCCCTGATTCAATTCGCTTTCGATTGTTCCATGCAAGACGGCATTTGTCAGAGCAAAATCTTGATGGTCGGATAGTTTTGGATATATAAAACTTCGTGCACTCGTCACATAGTTTTAACTTTCTTCGATCATTGTGAAGCAAGAATTCTACTAAGCTGTATATTGCAAATGAATAGAAAAAGACACGCGTAAAAAGTGTCTTTACGAAACCGCCATCAGAAGCCTCCTCATATTGATGTAATGAATGGCAGTTGTAAAACGTGCCTTCTTTCATTGTTTCTTTAAAAGATAAATTGCTAAAATTTGGAACAATACTTACACTCTTAGAAAATTCATTATATGTGTTTAACAGAGCATTAGGTAAACCAGCTGCAGGACATTCACTGGGGCCTATCTCGGAATATTCTATTCCCTCTGTAATACCAGTAAGGATTTTCTTAAAAAAAAGCTGGTCACATTCAAAGCATCTCAATCGATTTTTTCCCATAAACAACTCAGTACCAAGCCATGCCCTTCTCTCAAATCTTTCAAAGCATTCTTCTTGGCAATATCCATTCTCGCTTCGGTAAATTCCATCATATGCTATTTCAAAATCAATTCTTCGATACCTAAAACGAGTTCGTGGTTTTTTGTTATGAATTCTGTGGACTCTTTTATCATCAATCCTGTTTACAAGACCTCTGAAAAGATTAGCAATTCTATACAATCTTTCCTTATCCATCCAAGCAAATTCAAACCCTTGTTTTTCAAACTCCTTTACCATATCAAGAAGCTTTTCTGGTTTTTCCTTCAATGAGTTGTTAACATAGATGAGAAAAATATTTTCTATTTTCTCTTTTTCCATTTCTCGCCCCCTGTAGCGGCCTGATAATTAATCCAGGGGAAACAGGTCAGGAAAACCGGCTTCCAGGGATGTCACCCTATCCCCTAGTAATTACTTTTTCATTCTGCATCTTTGCTTTTTAATGTCAATAGCTCAATAAAAAGGAAATACTTACCGATGATACCAATTAGTTGGATTACGGAATGGAGTGAATTTAGGGAATGACATTGCAGCAAGAATTACTGCAGAATTGCTGCCTTTATAAGCTTTTGATTTATTTTTAATTATTATAAAAATGATGTAAATACAAAAACTTAGATTAAGTATTGCTTTTTAATTACGTTTTTTTATTATTAAACGCAATCTTATCAGTAATGGAACTAGGATACCAACGAGCCGCCTTTGTTTGCCCTATGTGCTGTATTTTTCCCTCTGACTTAAGATCTCGGAGTAAGTTTTGAATTTGATTTCTAGAATTATGGGGAAGAACCTGCATTAATTCTTTAAGTTGGCATCCTACACCTTTATTTTCTTGTATGTGCTTCAATAGCAGGGCTCTGTTGGTATCCCTGTCTAAACCTCGTTTGCGAGTATAAACCCCGCCCTTTCCTAAAAAATTATAAAAACGCCGTGTAAGGATATAACGGGTCCCTCGGCCATGCCCTAAAACTTCTATGATCCCTCGTTCTCGCAAACTAGCTAAGCGATTTTTTAGTGCATTTGGTATAGTCTGCTCTTTATGAACAGAGTCCAAGACTAATAAGTCCAGAGTGGAAAAAGAAACCTGCTTTTCTGCGCTAATCTGTTCAAGAAAATTAAGAAATCGAGGATCTTGTACTTCACATTTTAGTGTGAGCAACACTTGATAATCATCTGTGCCTGAAAAATCTGGTTTAGGCTTACTTTCTTTTATGCATTCTTCAAACATAAGGTCTGCGCCTTGGCCAGCACGCTCGACCAATCCACATTTTCCTAATGTTTCTGCTATGCGCCTATTTCTGGGAAATTGTTTCCACAAGATATTTTCAGGCGTGATGCCTGGTGGGAACCCCCCTGGGCTTTCGATTTCTAATTTACGTGGAAACTGTCGGATAAAAACCGATCCAGCTAACCTGTAATCCCGATGACAAATTGCATTTAATACAGCTTCACGCACTACTCCCTCATTGAACGTAGGAATATCCCAAACAAAAAGACCGTCTCTATAGCTTTGAATTTCGTTACGCAAATTAATCGCATTCCAAAGATCATTCTGTATTAAAAAAAATCCTTGGCGATATTCTATGCGCTGTTGTGAAGGGATTGAGGTTTCGTTTGCCCTATATTCGAAGATTATTTCTGACTGTGCAAAATATCTTCCAAGCGCTTGCCGAGTACCAAGGAGGATTAGCGCTGCATTAGTAACTCCACCATCGATCAAGAGTTCTGCATCGGACAGGAGCTGATCGTTAGAGAGAGTATCCAATGCTTCATTGTGAGATTTTTTACGCCATAATTCCTTAAATCTTTGGATTCCTCTGGGATCAAGATCATTTATGTTAGCTCCTAGACATATCTCTGCTGAGAAATCTGGACCAGATTCATCGAATATTCGCTTAAGCATATCTGGGGTCATGGGTGCAAGTTCTTCACCCTTGCGCATCCAGTAAGCGCCTTTATATGAAATAGGCATACCGACAGATCGAGATGGAATTTGAAAAATGATTATTCGTCCGTTAGGACGATTTATTTCTTCTACATCTATACGGATGTGCAAAAGATCAATAAGCTTACTTGTAGTACTCCCAAGGTTTCGAAAAGCTTTGGTTCCAACTATTTTTCTGGGTACTTTATCTGTAATGCCTAGAATGAATTCGCCACCACCTTCATTAGCGAGCGCTACACAATATTTTACTAATTTTTCAAAGTCGTATCGATTTTTAGCCTCTTTAAACTCAAGGTTTTTACCTTCATGCGGAATTAAGAGCAATTGATTAAGTTGTTTCAGGGTAATTCCCATAGTTAAAGCCAATAATTATTAGAAAGATTATGTTCAACCCTGATATTTTTAAGATTATTATTCTTACCCAGCTAATATCCTATGTCACGAAAAAGCCCCTAAGGTTTGTAAACTAAGGAGCTTTTTCTCATTCTTTTAATATAATTGTGACAAAATGTGACAGTAATTGATTTTTTAGCCTATTTTCTTTCTATTGTTTATACTCCTCTGTATTAATAAAATCAAATACTTATGCAATTTCAGTATATTAGTAAAACACCTAAATTCTGAATGGGGTTCAGGGGGTCGCGAGTTCAAATCTCGCCGTCCCGACCAGAAAGTTCAATAAAAAGAGCAAGTTACAAACTAGCTGATTTGCTCTTTTTTTGTATTTTTGGCTCCTGTCTACCAAATGTCTACCTCAATCAGCGCTTACCTATTTTCCTTCTCTCAAATATCTCCTTTACCCAATTAATGAGTGGTTGGTATAGTGTTCTGCAAGCCTCGCTTGTTGTAAACGTTTGTAGTTGAGGGTGAGGTGGGAGTAGCGGTCTGTCATTGATAGATCGTTGTGGCTGATCATTTCCTTCACGTCTTTGAGATCAGAACCTGAAAGCAGAAGGTTGGAGCAGAACGTATGCCGCAGGTCATGGAAGTGAAAATACTTAATGCCTGCTTTATTACACGCTTCCTTCCAGGCCTTATGGAAACTTTTTATCGGACTACCGTCAAGATGACAGAAAACCAGCCTTGATCTATTAGGGTCGCTCTTTTTCCGGTGCCGCATCCATTCCTGGTGGTCACACCATGCAAGCAAGGCCTGCTTTGTTCTGGGCATAAGGTATTCAGTCCTCTCTCTCATGTTCTTAGTTCTGAAAAACCGTATTGTTCCTGAACCATCATAATCAAAATCTATGTCCGGCCATCTCAATGAAAGGGCTTCCTGTTTGGAAGCTCCGTGCTCAGCCCCAAGGCAAATGAGAGCAGGAAGATAATATTTTGTCCTTCCTTTGCGGCTTGCATCAATCAACCTTTCAAGTTCAGCAGGCAATATGAATTTATTTCGCACGTGCTCTTTTTCACTGAGGTAGCTAATATCAGAGGAGGGATCTTCAATCACCGCGTTAATCGTAAGACCATGCTTGAAAATTTGTTTTATAATAAACAGGCATCTTTTAGAAGTCACATTTGAAAACTTACAAGCAGCTTCTTTAAGGTAGGTGATGATGTCCTCTTTAGAAACCTCACAGAGCAATCCTTTATTGAATCTTCGATTGACAAGGCCTAATCTGTAACTATATTCCTCAAAGGTTTTTTGCCTGAGATCGTTGCTCTCAAGGCGCTTTTGCCATTCTGCTTTTAGAAGCCTGAATACTTCAGAGAATGTCAGAAGCTTCAGTTTCATTTTGCTCTTTTTGATTTCTCCGATCTTGCCCAAATCAATGAGGCCTCGCAAGTAATTTGCAGCCTTTTGCGCATTTTTTTGTCTGGTGAATGTCTTGAAGTATTTTTTCCTATTAGAAAGAGGATCGCTGTAATTTACGATATAGCTGATATTGTTTTTTCTTTTACGCTTCTGGATAACAACAGTTGCCATGTTTTATTCCTCCTTTCCAGAAACGTACTCCTGAGCCACCTGATTTTCAAAGAACATCCAGATATCAGCCTCCTTGAAAAGTCTCCGGTTGCCAATCAAATAACTTTTAAGTTCACCAGATATTGCATATCGTGATACTGTTGAACGGTGAACCCGAAGTTTTTGAGCAACATCTTTGACTGTTAGGATGATGTGCTCGGTATGTTCTTTCATATGAAAAAAAATGATAGTTTGTCAATATTTAGTTCAAATACTTACCATTGAGTTTCTAAGAAAATGCCCTACTGAAATATCAGTGCGACGGGAGCTTTCACCTTGCATTCCTTATCACACCTGAAGCCATTTTTTCTGATATATTCACAAGTATGAGGAGCTGTGGCATCCATTGCCTGATGAATTTTATAATATGTCTCTTCAGGAGTGTAATTTTTATGTTCTCTTGAGAACTCATGACACAAGCTATACCCTCCAGGCCTCACTGACACCAAGTTGCTGATAAGCGCATACCAGAGAGGCTCAGGTAAGGTCTCAAGATTTTCCTTGCACCACTTGATGAATTTACACCTCAATAATTTTTTGATTGCCCTTGAATTCTCTTCAGAAAAATCATTGAGGGTTAGTTGATAATTTTTCTGATGCAAATCCCATTCTTCGATTAGTTCATCAAGTTTCAGCTCGCTGATTTTTTCAATTCGTTTTAAAATCTCAAACTGATTTTCGTAAGGCTCCCTAAATCCTTTATTAGGATCTAAAAATAACGTATGACCGAATTTAGCTGCCTTCCCCTGAAATGGGAGAGCAATGAGGTTCCCAAAAGCCTTTCTACCTATCGTATCCTGATTTGGAAAAAGCCTGTCAAATGATGAAAGCACAGCACCCTCACCAATAACCCTAGCCTCTTGAAGTAAGGCAAACGTTACTGCCCTCCCCTTCCATGCAGGTACTGGGGAGTAAAAAAATATGTACGTGTGATAACCTTTCCCGCTTTTCGACCTGAGGGGGTAGCATGGAATGCACTGAATCTGGCAAGTTTCATAAAAGTTATTCATATCAGAGACAGGATCTCTATTGTCGTTATGGTTGTCAAAGTCAGCACCAATAAAGTTACACGTATTATCTCTTTTAGAAGGGGGTAGACTCCCAAAATATGTCTTCCGGTAAGGTGTCCCTGTATCAGCTCATCAGAGAGGGGAATATAATCGGCATTGTCACAAGTCCTGTATGGCTTATGGCAGAGGCCTTCTATCCACTCATTTCTGCACAGGGGAGAATAGCCTAATCTTTGAGCATCCTTCGTCTGCCAGAACTTAGGCACAACATCTGTTCTGCCTTTAAAGACCTCCCTGTATGTTTGAATCTTGTTCATGGTTTTAATAGGACTATAAAATTTCAAAAAATGACCTTTTTCTCATAATCAAAAAATAAAGAACTCCAATAACAGAGCAAGCCAGGATATAAGCATATCTGTTTGCCAAGACATTAATATATTCTGCTATGAGAGAGAGGCAGATCACGAGGCTCACAACAGTGCTCCAAAAAAGGAAAGGTGATACAAATTTAGCCAAGACCCTCCCTACCAAGATTCCAGCAGGAATAGAGAAAAATACAATCCCCATTGCTATGTTGAAATCTACATTTAAATAGAGATTGAAATCTTATTTCGAAAAATAAAATTTACCA
>JAEORY010000593.1 GCA_016840645.1 Candidatus Borrarchaeota archaeon
GAAGATATTGACATTTTAATTGATGCAGGTCCAGGTGAAAACTCGTCTGCATTTTTGCTTTCTAGGCAAGATTTTGCGGTAGGTATTGTGAAAAATTACATTCAGCACAGATTTGATCCTCCGCAAATATTTTTAGATGTTAACATATTTAGTTCGTCAGCAGCTTATGCCATTGATGATTTAGTTTTTTATGAGGAAAGTTCGTGGGATGAAACAATCACATATCCAGAAACAGCGCGTGTCAGTTATTCTGAAACCTCTGGCGAAACTTATGTGTATAAACGTATTGGAGCAGGAGATACAACAGAACCGCCTACAAATACCGCTTTTTGGGAAAAAACCGTCTTAAATAAAACTTATTACAGCGTTATTCAGGCAGGAACAGGCAATTTTCCTGAAAATACATTATATTTCACGCTTGGTGATACTCGCGACCCAGTTGTATTAACTTATACCTTATATATTGCTGTTTATGAGTTATTTAAAAAAGCCCAACCAAACCAAGTCCCCGACTGGCTTATTACTAGTAATGAAGAGGCGGTTAGTTGGTTTAAAATGGTGGCACGTGGCCAAATTACTCCTGAATTGCCTGTAAAAGTTGATGTTGATGGCAACGAAGAAGGTGAAGAAATCAATTACAATTTTAATTATGCAAAGCAAAGTTATGACTTCTAAAAATAAATCGTTAGTTAAGATTAGTGAGCCACTTACAGATCCAGATGTATTAAGGGACAAATATCGCAATATACTTAGGCATCATGTTGATAAAAATGACTTGAATAAGAAAGAAAATAAGATCGCTAATCTTATTTATTATAACGACTTAAATGCTGTTAGACAAAGAATTTCAGACTGGGTTGCTGGTCGTTTAATTGCTCGTCATGCATTTGTCCCCGATTGGACTGATCTTATACGTGTTTTTGATTATGTCTTTATTGATGCGCATGTATTTGGAATTATTAATGGTATAAAGCAGAAAATAAAAGGTAAAGAGTTTGTTATTAAAAATCTTAGTAATGAAATTGAACCTGAATTAACAAAGCATTTAGAAACTAAGTGGTTTTCAAGATATCAAGACTTTTTTGTTGAATCACTTTTTTATCCTTATTCACTTGTTGAATTAGGTGAATACATAAATGGAAAGTTTGATAATATAAAAATGATTAAGCGTGAATATGTGGTTCCACAATGGAGGTCAGTTAAAATGTTTCTTTATGGAACTACTGTACCAAAATATCAGACACATTTCCCGCAGACAGGTACACGCTTAGGCGATATCACTGAAGATCCTAGTTCTTATTTATTGGATTATTTTGAAGGTGAAGAGCGTATTAATGACTATATTTTCATGGAATGTCCTTTGCATGATTTAGGTCTTTTAGATATAGCTGCACCGCATGCACTTGGAAAGATGGGGTCATATAGCTTATTCCTTGATTATTTGCAAAAGTTTGTTATTCCATTTAGACACGGCAGAACTGAGTTAAATGATCCAAGGCGTAAAGATAATATGATTAATATGATGGAGGATTGGGCCGGAAGTGGATATGCTGTAACAGATTTGCAAGATGAAATAGAATTGCTTTCACAATCAGGCACTTCAATAGCTCCGTTTTCAGAATTGTTTAAGTACTCAAATAATGAAATAAGCAAGGCTTTCGCGTCTGCGGTTGGAATATTCGATGAGAAGAATTTTGTTGGCAGTGCGGAAGCTGGCGAACGTATGTTAGATAAGTTAGTTCAGGCATATTGTGAAGAACTTATTTATAATGTAAACGATGAACTGATTCCGAGACTTAGTCAACGTGATACGAGATATGTAGGCAAATCGTTTGAATTTGTTAATAAGGAGGTTATTCCTTATACAGAAAGAGTTGATGCAATAATCAAGCTCACACAAGCAGGCTTTAATCTTAATCCGGAAGAAGTTTCTGAGAAGGTAGATATGGAAATTATTGTACCAGAAGTTTTAGAAGGCGAAGAATTAGCAGAGGCTGATAAAATACGTCAGGAGTCTCAATCAAGGTTAAAAGGTACTGTAGGTGGTGTTCAAGGGGTATTACAGATTCAATCATCCGTCGCACAAAGTATTACCCAATATGATGCAGGGATAGTCATGTTGATGGAGTTTTACGGGGTTGATGAAGAGCTCGCTAAGCGTATACTTGGCGACGAGGGTAAGATTAAGGAAACCATGATGGAAAAGAAGCAAGTTGAAGAAGAAATGCGAAAAATCCAACAGCAACAAACGCAGCAAGAGGACGAAGATCAGGAGAGTAGTGAAGAAGAACAAGAAGATGAGGGTAATGACGCTACTAATGTTATCTATCCCAAAGAAATGGTTGAGAATGTTGAAAGGGCTTTGAAGTATGCTAAGGTTGCTAAATTTGACTTAAATAAGTATCAAGATTTAACTATTGTTGCAAATTCAATCATTAATGGTGAAAAATTAAGCTCAAAAAATATAGATTGGATCTCTAAAGCAAAAATAATTAATGAGCCTTACACTAAAAATGTATCAGCTGTTTGGATGGATATGCTTGGCGGACAAGCTGGTAAAGAATGGGCAAATAAACAACTTAAAAAACTAAAATAATGGCGAGAACATTAGCTGAAATATACAATGAATTGACTTTGACTAAAGAGTCAAACCCAGAACTAGACGCTTTATTGCCTAATCCGGATAATTATAGTCAACTATTTACAGAAGACAATTTTAGACTTCTTGCGAATACTGTTCTAACGAACTTGTCTGTCTCCTTGGTAGCTGTTTGGCGGCTTTTCATCTATGTTGCTGCTTTTGGTATTTGGAGTTTAGAAAATTTAATGGATGTGTTCAAGGCTGAGGTTGAAAGCACAATAATTGATAATCAGTATGGACAAATAAGATGGTATCCGACAGTTAGTAAGCAGTTCCAACTGGGTGACCAACTTGAATTTATTGATCTCGGGAAAGGACGGTTAAAATTTCATTATCCAACAATAGATGCTTCAAAACAAATTGTCACACAGGCCGCAGCTACTTTAAATGGTTCGCAGATAATTTTAAAAGTAGCAAAAGGCATACTTCCTGATATTGTGCCTCTTTCATCAGCAGAATTAACTTCGTTTGTATTTTATATTAAAG
>JAEORY010000594.1 GCA_016840645.1 Candidatus Borrarchaeota archaeon
CCACTCACTCGCAAACAAATGTCTGAAATCGACAAAATTCTCAAGCCCTATGCCGATAGCTTAACAGTTCAAGATTAATGGTATATTTTCAAATTTTTTGCAATTGTATTATGTGAACCAAATCATCTTTCACATCATAGCTACAAAACAGCATCTATATCTTCGAAACTGATTTGAATAGCAGATAATGCAGAGAACAAGTGATTCTTCAATTAAGATTTTTCATTAAATGTCCCCCGAATTCGTTCAATGAGCTCTTTGACGGTAATAACAAACTCATACGCTTCGTCTTTCGTTAGTGGTTCAACCATCGCAAAAATTGCTGGTTTTCGGATACGTTGGATCCGAGCAAGTCGCTCAATCATGGTCCGACCGCAATTTTCTAACAATTTAGGTTGTACCATATTCATTAAATCATAGATTTTTAGGAGATATGCATCACCCTTGAAAGCAGGATTAATTATACTAAGCCGCTCTCGCAACTCATACTCGAAAGCTAACCACGCTTTATTGACAGCTGAATCATAATCGCCCGATTGAAGTAGCTTATCTGCGTCAATTAAGTTTTTATCAATACGTTGATTTGGTGATAGTCTAAAAGCCCCTAAAACCTTCATCAAATGTATATCCTGAAGAAGTTGTTCAGGTAATTGTCCAAAATCGCAATAAGAACAAGTTGGATCAAGAATTAAAAGTTTGGTTTTTTCAAATTGATAGATCGACTCAAGCAGTTCTTTTGGAATTTCTGGTAACTCGACACCTACTACCGCATGGTCTTCTGTTACTAGAATATGACTATTGATTCCTAGAGATCTGATTAATGTTGTTAGTAAATCTGCTTGTTCAAGGCATTGACCTCCACCAACTTCGATTGTACGGCCAGGGGTCTGTCGACCATTTCCTGTTAGATACACGATTTGATCACGAACCCAATAATATAAAGCAGCAATCTGCATGAGTATGGTCTTATTCCACGAATCATTCATTTTTTCACTAAAAAACAGAATTTGATTTCGTCGTAAATCATCTTTAAAATCATTGATTATTGTACGGGCAACTTTTTTTGGATCAGAAGGAATCCATAATTCCCCATGTTCCAAACTAATCGTTTTTTCAGCAGCCAATGCGGTCTCTTCATCTGCATCAATAGTTGATGTGAATTTCCATCCCTTATACTCGGTTCCCAATCTTTGTCTGATCTGAATCTGTTTGAATATTCTTGTGTAAGAATAAGAGTCGAGCCCCCGACTATATTCTTCCTCTATCCATTGAAGTAACTCTTGGTTACTTGTTCCAAATACTAGGAGTTGATTAAATGCATCTTCAATGGGTAGATAGCCTTGTCGAAATAGAAAGATTACATCATCTTTTGATTTCATTTCAGCAATATGAGGTGAAACACTTACAGTTTTTTCTAGATTCAGTGCTTCTTCCGCTTGTCTGAGCCACCACCGGCTGCTTCTCTCGGAGTCCTCAAATTTTAAGGCTTGACGCAGAGTTTTCACTGCATCAGTGTATTGTTGATTTTCAAAATACGCATGTCCCAAGTGATATAGGAATACTCCTTCCAAGTTACATGCCTTGAAATTATCATACTGCTCAGAAGCTTTTTTGAAGAATTCAATTGCCTGGGGATACTCCTTAATTCGATAAAAACAAATGCCTACAAACCAGTAGAGCATCCACAGATCATCTTTTGGTGCAAGGGGAATCGCTTTCTTAAAACTCTCTAACGCTGGTTCAATCCTGTTTACCTGAAAATTAGATAGACCTAGATAAACCCAATTACTCCAATCTAATAACCCAGGAAAATGCTCTCCCCAATGAGCAGCACGTCTAAATGCCTTCCGTGCCTGATGGAATTTCTTCTTCTCGAATTCCACTAAACCTAGTTTAAACCAAGTTTTACTTGCTTCTCGAAGGTTTTTATTGCCAAAATATGCAAATGCCAGACGATAGAGTGCATCTGTGTGCTCAGGATCTGATTCCAATGCTCGTTGAAAGTATTGGATTGCTTGCTCATAATCACTTTTCTTGTAGCACTTTTCACCTTCTTCATAAAGCAGCTTAGAATCTTCTCTTCCACGAATTTTCATCCTGTTTCCCCTAAGAATTGAAATAAATCCAAGTTAATAGTTTGAGAGTATTACTCCATATATTAAAAAAGAACTGCTATCTTGAAAGACTAAAAAATTTTATTTTGTGATGTGAAACAAATCATCTTTCACATCATTGTGAAATCATAACGTCTCTTAACATTCATGCACGAGGAGGCGTCAAATCCGCGATTTTAGGTTTTAAGTCAAGCATTTGAGAAAAGAGCTCTTCATTACCAAAATAGTAATTATCTTCATATTTCAGAGCTTCAACATTTACAAGTTCCTCTAAAATGTATCTTATTCTTAGAGATGACCTACGACCAAAGAATTTCATATATCGGTTAATTATCGAATCGCTTTTCCAATATAGGATCCTTTCTGCTTCTAGTGTTGGCCTATAATAACAACTGTTGAGATGAATAAATGGTTCAAGTTGTGTAATCCGGATATTATCCCTCAATGCTGAATACCGATTCTTAATAATATGAGACAAAATCGCCGTTTTAAATTCCTGTACATCGCCTTCTGTTTGCTTCTGTAATTCAGCAAACAGATTACCATATGTGTAATCTTTGTTCCTCTTTCGAACCAGATCGAGACCTTCAAGAAGTTTCAAATATCGTCTAATTTTTCTTCTTTCTTTAGGAGTTAATGACATAATTTCTTCTTCGGAAATCAAATCTCTTCGTAACAAATTTGTTGTAATCATTCCAATTTTTGCTAATATACCTTGAGCTTCGTTAAGTCGTGCAATATTATCTGATGAGACCATAATTATGATTCGTTCAGCACGTTCTCTCCACATGTCCAACAAAGAAGTAAGATTTTGAATACAAATTTCTCTTGAAGTAGTAGAATCAAGTGGTTGAAGATCCTTCCCTAACCTAATTTCTCCAAGGCGTCCCAATGAAAGAAACTTCAATATTCTTTGACTAGGTGAACGATCATCACAAATAATACGCGGGTAATCTGACCTCAGTTCAGCGGTCCAGATCTCTTTCTCTGGATTATATTTAGGTTTGCTAT
>JAEORY010000595.1 GCA_016840645.1 Candidatus Borrarchaeota archaeon
ATGGAACAAACTTACGAATGTCGATGGCGCAACTAGGAAAACATGTTGGAATGACAAGAGCAGGTGTGAGGCTTAGGGTCAAACGATTGCAGGATGAAAATGTTCAAATTCCGTTTGTTAATTTGATGCAAATTGGACTTGATGAACAGATCGTTGTACTCTACACTGGCGAAGAGGAGTACTTAAAACCTTTCCAAGCGGCTCTATCTGAATTACCTGTGATGCATAGCTATACACTCAAACCTTTCACGAACGATTCGAAAAAGTGCCTTTTAGCATGGCTTCGACTACCTTCTGGCAGTTTCATCAAATTTACAGACGCAATAACAAACGTTCTGAGGGAAAGTGATGCCATCTGGACCGCTCATCGATACCAGTTTAGATCAACTGCAAACATGTTACCTATAGAGATGTTTAATGCAGACAAAAAGGAATGGCGTTGGGATAAAGATGTGCTTGCTCAACTAAAGATTGAGAACTCAGTTTCTTTGAAAGATTGAAAATTTAGGCTTGTGTTTAAAAAGAACCAAAATCTAGATTTTAAGATGCAACTTCTTCTTTAAAGTCTCCTAATACGTTAGCAACTGCTTTTTCTACAATTTTTTTGGCATTTTCATTAAATTGTACATCATCATTATCAATAACATGCACGTAATCGATTTGATAAGACCCATCATTCCATAAGGTTATTGATCCAACCACATGTCCAATTTCTGATACAATGCCTACATTTACTATTGCCATTTCAATTAATTCGGTGAGATCTCCTAATCCACTAAGAATTTCTAAAGCACTTCTAATTCGAAAGTTTGTATTCTTTGATATTTCTCTTAAGGAAATAACACAGTAACAGTCTGCCAATCGTCCAAGTTGAAATTCGTCCTGAAAAAATTCTTTAACAGTGGGAAGAATATCCTTTTCAATTATAGCGCTATCATCTAATATTAGAAGGAGATCACCCAAGTTACTCTGTTCGCCTACTTCAGTTACCTGCAAAAGTTGATTTTTCCAATTGAACAATATTTCCCCTCAAAGAGACTATTAGTGCACCTTTAGTTATTTGACTTCTCAAGTGTTTCAACTTTTTTACTATTTTCCTAAATAAATGTTCTTGATTTTAAACATATAATTTTGGATTTCTTTAGCATCAACTTACAAAGATATATCCTGTTTATAATTCGCGAATGCCTGTAAATTGTCTTAAAGATTACCACTAGTCCATAAATATGACATTTTGAATTTTTTCTCTGAACAACTATAGTGTAGTAGCTTTTCATTTCTTATAAAAACTTAATGCATTATTCATATAGACCCTATCAAAAATCCTACAAGTCCAAAAAGTGCGCCAATTTTGGCAAAAAGACTTGCTTTATGTTGTTTTTCGCTTGCTTCAACTCCAGAAAGAAGTATTATTATTGAAAGTGATACCGCAATGTCACCTAAGATTAGGAAAGGAATAAACCAGACATTTACGAAAGATAAAACCCAAATTAGTGAGAAAAATGTAATAGCGAATACCCCACAAATTGCTGCTGATAAAGCAGCGATTTTATAACCATAAACCATGGCTATAGTTTCTACTTGACGAATTTTATCTCCTTCAACATCTTCCATACCTTTTATGATCTCTCTACTTTGTAACATGAAAAAAGAAGATAAAAAGAAGACTATAATGACTAAAGAACTTGTTATTTGATTGAGAGCGCCTGTAATAACTCCTCCATAAATATAGCCAAATGAAAAGGAAATTGCGACCATAAAGTTTCCAAAGACTCCCATAATTTTCCCTTTCGCAGCATATACGAAGCCAATAATGGAAAAGAAAACTGCGATAATTGGACACCAAAAGCCAGCAGGACTAATCGGGACTGTTAAGAAAGAGAGAATTATGCCAATACCCCATAAAACTATGGAATAGATCTTTGCTTGCTTAAGAGACACGACACCGCTGGGAATCGGGCGATCTGGTCTATTAATTTTATCGATCTCGATATCATATATATCATTCACGACGTTTCCTGCAGCGGCAATAAACATATATGTAAGATAAGAGAGAATTAAAACAACAAAAAACGTTAACTGAGAGTATAACGGGATATAAAATTGTCTTGTAATCATAACGCCAATGATTGAAGTGAGACCGCCCATTAAACAGTTTATTGGACGTGTAATTTTGACAAATGCTGTAATAGCCAATATTATATCTCCACAGTAGTGTTTCTATTGAATATGCTTATTCAATTTAGGCAATTATTTCTTCTCTTTCAATTATTCCATCTCTAAAACTAATAAGTCGATTGCCTTTTTTACCTACTGACTGGTCATGAGTTACAATAAGAAATGTTGTGCCTTGTTCTTTATTGATTCGTTCCATCAATTCAACAATTTCAGCACCAGTCTTTGTGTCGATATCACCTGTCGGTTCATCAGCCAAGACCAAAGAAGGATCATTTGCAAGCGCACGAGCAATAGATACACGTTGTTGTTCGCCGCCACTAAGTTCATCAGGCCTGTGATGTAATCTATCTCCTAGTCCAACTGTCTCTAGAAGTTCTTTTGCACGTTCTTGTCGTTCTTGCTTCGATTTTTTAGCAATTAGCATTGGAAGTTCAACATTTTCAAACGCTGTTAACACCGGAATAAGATTATAAAATTGGAAAATGAAGCCAAGTTTGTATCTGCGAAGATCTGTAACCTTTTTATCGTTTAATTCTGTGACGTTCACTCCGTCAATGTAAACTTCACCTTCAGTTGGTGTATCCAATGCACCAATCATATTGAGAAACGTCGACTTTCCGCATCCTGAAGGACCCATGATGACCACAAACTCGCCTTTATAGAGTTTGAAATCAATTCCTTTTAAGGCTTGAACTACTGTTCTACCCAAGACGTAGTCTTTCCGTAGATTAACAGTTTCAACAACTACCCCGTTTTCCATTAATAGCCCATCCATACCAATGTCGCTTTTTAGATTTAAAAACTAACTTGCAGTGTTATACAAACTGTTTGATATAAAAACTTAAGTGTCTGTGAACTGATTAATTCGTTTTTGTAAGTTTGAGTTTCTTTACTAATTCCTTATACCGTGTACGAAGTGTTACTTCTGTGATTTG
>JAEORY010000036.1 GCA_016840645.1 Candidatus Borrarchaeota archaeon
CCAATATTCTCTAAGGATTAAGAAAGAATGCTATTCTTGCGATTTTAATGAAAGCACTATAATTAGGGTGCCTAAACGCATCATAGAAGATTTTTACTACGAAAAAAGAAGTAGCAAGACACTAATTGATCTTTTAAGTTAATTAGACCATATAAAGGATATTTGCTAACTCTACTGCTAAATTCTCTCGTTTAAAGATGTTTAAGAGAATTTCCTCATGAATTTTTAGTTGTATGATAGCAATTTTTTCGATATTAGACTGGATTTGTAAATCCTCTATTATTTTGTCTTTGTCAGTTGAATAGGTAAGCTGAAAGGTCGATTTAAGATTTTTTGTTAATGAATCAACGTCTAGAATTTCGTCTATATATTCTACGATTAAATCAGTGCCTTCCTGAGAGTGACTTTTAAGAATAAGAAGTATGCATTCTCCAAAGCGTTCTACACATTCTTTTATGAACTTCTGCATTTTCTCAATGAAAGAATTACAGGTCGTTTCAATATATCCTTTGAGATCTTTGTTCTCATTGTAGTTATCTAGGATTTCAGGAGACCATATATTCTGAAGCGTTTCAATAAGAACATAAGGAAGTTGTTTTTCATCATGCAAGAAGATTTCCTTCGTTATCTCATCAGCAAGTTTATGAAGTTCATCGACAGAGATTTCAAATATTTTTCTGTCAATTCCTCTGTATTGCGCTTCTAGGGCTGGAGAAAATGTTGTAATCAGAATCGGAATCGTTCCTTTGACGTGCTTTATGAATAATTCTTCTTTTACGGTATGTTTTTGCCATGTTTCTTCTCTTTCAATGTAATATACATCACCACAAATTAGACGGTCAAAAATGGGCTGTTTTGGATATTCTGATACAAGATTATCAGCACCAACATATGTAACTGCATCAACTTTAAGTCCCTTAAAAGGTGCATCCAGTAATTCTACAGAAATACTTTCTCTGTTGTAGAGATATCCTTCTCCTTCGATTCTGTCCAATTCAACAAATTTATTTGGCGGTACATCAAAATATATTTCTCCAAGGACCACTCCTTCCTGAGGTGTAATGAACGGAAATGATAAACCAGGTGGCCAGATACGTACAAAATCATCTAATTTTGCTCGTAAGAAATGATATTCTTCTAATACATAATGCCTAGAACCTGGTAGTACTAAGAAAGGGTATTTAGAGTTTGTAAAGTCCCAGAATGAACTTAGGAATGTTCCATAGGTGAAAAGATTTGTTTGTGGTGATTCTAATGTTACCCAATCATTTTCAGTTATTTCCAGCAGGTTTTTCAATTTCTTGCTTAGAAGGATGTACTCATTACTTTCAAAAAATCGTACTAAATCCGCGAGCTCTTTATTTTCTGAAAAAATAGCATTACTTATTGAAACTGCTCTTACAACAACGGATTTATTTTTATTAGGGTTTTTTGCGAGAAGCAAATTGCGTTCTTTCAATTGTTTCTTGTTTTTCTCTCCAATAATTGCAAGTCGTGTAGATTTTAACCAGTCTGGAAACCATTCTACTTTCAATTTGAGTGATAATTGGCTCACTCTCTACAAATTTTGAAAGGCTTTTAAAGCAATAAAAAAAGAATAGTCTATGATATTTGAGCAATCATTGTGGTTGTAGTTTTAATTGCCTTTAAAGCCCTTATTTTTTCAGAAATGACCCTTTTAATGGTTTCCATATCAGGGGCTTCAATTTTGGCGACTATATCGTATACGCCATACGCCAAGTAAGCCTCTTTTACTTCCTCAATATTTTTTAATGTTGCAACAACGCTCTCTTCAGCACCTATCTCAGTATTAATTAAAACAAAGGCTAATGCCACTCCATATTCCTCCTGGCTTGGAATAACTCATCCTTCTTTTTCCATAATTTAAAAGAAAGATAGTTAAAGTCAGTCAAATAAAGCATTTTGCAATTTTCACGTATTTAAAACTATATGGAAAAAACTGTAATCTGTTACATCTGAAACAAATCTTAGGTTTTTGCTCGTTTTTCTTTAGAAGTGAGAATCGAAAGTATTTTTTTAGTCACTTTTTCGAATTCTTTGGCGGTTGGGCTATCGAGATAATTTAATACAAATGGTTTTCCTTCCCTTACAGAGCGAGAGACATTGGGATCAAACGGTAACTTTCCTAAGAATGGTACATCAAATTTATTTGCCATGTCTTCCCCAATACTCTCTCCAAATGGCTCAATAAGCTCTTCACAGTGTGGGCATTTCATGTAACTCATGTTCTCTATAATACCTAGAATCTCTATTTCAAGCAGCCTTCCAAAATTGATCGCTTTTTTAACATCTAATTCGCTGAGAGGATCTGGGGCGGTCACAATGACAATTCCATCTATTGAAGGTACGTCTTGTAAGAATGTAAGTATTTCATCACCGGTACCTGGTGGGCAATCAGCGATTAGAATATCTCTTCTTCCCCAGTCAGTTGCCTGAAGGATGCTGGAAATATAACTGGTCTTAAGTGGACCACGAAGAACTATAGGATCCTCATCTTTAGTCATATAATACATCGACATCACAGCAAGCCGGGGAAAAACAATTGCTGGATAAATCACATTTTTCTCTTCATCAACACGAGGGGCTACCTTAGAAAGTCCCAATGCCTTAGGAACGTTTGGTCCATGAATATCAACATCAAATAGAGCGACATCCATCCCATAGAAAGCTACAAAAGCCGCAGCAAGGTTAACTGCCACCGTAGTCTTACCAACTCCTCCCTTGTTGCTGAGTATAGCAATTTTGTGTTTAACAAATTTTAATCTTTTTTCAATTTCAGCTTTGACTTTCTCAAATGCGGATTTTACCTGTTCTTCTTTTTCTTCACTCATAAGAGTCACCTATTAGCATTAATACCTTTCAAGTATCTGAAACTTATAGAATATTAAAATTCGCTTTCAATATGAAACCGTTTCGTGGAAACATTTTCTGCTTCAAAATCAGGTATATCTTGGATTTAATCGCCCATAGGGGGTGCCGTTTCTATCGTTTGACTATTTTCCCAGAGATAACTTGCAAAATCGTGCCACAACTTGCTAAAGTTTAGGTTGTCACTCCAAGTGCTAACCATCCCAAGTCCGATTTCCTGAGAGAGAATTGCATAGGAACCTTGGAGAATCTGCTCTCCATCAACAACTAAAAAAATCGTACCGAGACGACCTTCACGTTCGAGTATTCTAACTTCGACGCCTTCCATATCTGTGAGTTCTGACAATACATCTTTTTCGTACTTATCATCTATTCCATGCGCATAAGTAATTACCTTGACTGTTAAATCAATCCCTTCTTTCGATAGCCTTTTTTCGCGACTTTTCATTGCTTCTAAAACTCTTGCAACTTTTAAGTCATAAAGAGTATCCGTTGCAAGTATTATTTCATCTGTAGCTCCTAAGATCATTTCGACTAGCTTTGTATACACAGTTGATGTGCCTCTAAGTACCCAAATTGATTTTGATTGGTGTTGTTCTGAACTCCGTTCATAAAGAGGGATTAAAAAATCATTAGCTATACCTGTAGCTTGGTTGTACTTAATACTCATTTCTCTTATGAAAAAATCTGGATTATTTGGACGATATATATTCGCCCCCTTGCCAGATCCTCCTACAAATACTAAACCTTGCTCTTCTAATTCTTTTAGAACACTATAAACTTTGTTCTGGGGAACTTTGCTAGCCGAATAGATTTCTGAGGCTGATGCCTGCCCATAACCAACGAGTGCAATATATACTTTCGCCTGATACTCCGATAACCCTAAAAGTTTCAAAGAATCGACGATTTCGGGACTTACTGCCATTTCAATTCACTTCACTAATCTACTACAACAGTCGTTATAATAAAGGACGATTTGAGTTAAATTATTTTCTGATATGCATTAACATCTAGTTTTCTTTTGGAGGTATATATTCATTGTGGAGGGATTTACTAGAAAGTATATATATGAGGACCATCATAGTAGTATCAACAATAGTACCGTAATGGTGGTACTATATATTGCCAACTTGAATGGTACCTATCGAAAAATCGTTTAAACTATTCAAAATCTGAAAAAAATTAATTAAAGTGCCTAGAAGTTGGCAATTAAAAACAAATACCACCAAAACATGTTGAGGTTCAACCTGAATGAATGTAAATGAAATTTATTCGGAAATTCCTGGTCTTACTACGATACAGACCTGCCCAGAATGCAATAACACGCACATCATAAGTGATTATGCGTGTGGGACTCTAGTGTGCGCCACATGTGGGCTTGTGATATCCGATAATTATGTGCTTGACGAACAACCCGAGTGGAGAGCTTTCTCTAAAGAAGAGTATAACAAAAAAAGCCGTGTTGGAGATCCCCTTTCTCCTTTAAAGATTGATTACGGCCTTGGTACAACGATAGATAAGAGAAATCAAGATGGATATGGAAATTTGCTTACACCTCGTCGTGCACATCGAATTAATCGACTTCGTTGGTTACATGATAGAAATCATCGATCTGTTACAAGAAATCTTTCAAAAGCTTTAGCGGAATTAAAGCGCCTTTCATCTCAATTAGGTCTCCCAATGTCGGTTCGAAATGAGGCCGCTATTATCTACCGAAAGGCTCTACGCAAAAGATTAATTCGTGGTCGTTCAATTGATGGAATGGTAGCAGCTTCGCTCTATTTAGTAGCTAGAAGCCATGCATTACCAAGAACTTTAAGAGAAATTGCCGCTACTTCACGTTTGGACAAAAAAGAGATCGCTCGTTGCTATAGGGTGCTTTGCAATGAACTTCACTTGAAATTACCTCCTACTGATGCTACAAGTATGGTACCCAGACTTGCAAATGACCTAGGGCTTTCTAGTTCGGTACAACGCAAGGCAATTGAAATTCTTAAAGATGCAGAGCGTTTAAAACTCAGTACTGGAAAGAATCCAATGAGTCTGGCAGCAGCCGCACTTTATATATCTGCGATTGAATTTGGCGAACGTCGTACTCAGCAGGAAGTGGCGGAGGTCGCTCAAACGACTGAAGTTACGCTGAGGAATCGCTATAAAGAGATTAAACGTGAACTTAAACTCTAACAGTTCAACGATTACTCACAATACTTCGGTGATGTTAAAGATGGAAGAAGACAGGTATGCATTCAATATCTGTTGGAAATGCAAAAGAAAAGACTGGATACCTTTCTCACAAGAAGACATCATTACAGCCAAAAAGTGTGGGGGCCTATTTACAAAGGTATTAGATCATGGTGATCATATAATCACACTGAAAATTGATGCTAATGGGGCTGTACGTCGAGAATATATTCGAGCAGAAATTCTGAATGTTCAACCAATAGTTACTTAACTTGAAATTTTTGCTCTTAACTTCTTTTTTTTATTTCAAATTGTGAATTGTTGCTTTTCTAACATGGTGACTGAGACAGATTTTAAAGACAACAAATATTGTGATAAAAGTCTACAATTACTGCAAAAATAAACACCCATTTGTTGCTTTAACTGTAAAACAAGTTTTGAAAGATCTTTTTGTCTCTTATAATGTTTAAGATGATTTTTGCGCGTTTCTTGTGAAATAATTTGTAACAAAAACGTTTCAAATACAAAAAATATAATAACAATAACTACAACTTTAACTAGGAGGTTTTTTATGACACAACAACTAAAGGTTAAACTTCCTGGGACATTATATTTCATAGATCTGACCATGAATCCTGCAACAAATACTGGAAAGGTTACTTTAGAACGAAAAGCAGTTGAAGCTCAAAAAACTCTTTCGGATTTAAACCCACATTCAATTCAAGGTGTTTTATTAGACTTATTAGATGCCCAAGGATTAAACCCTAATCCTAGGCTAATTTCACGCTTGCTTGAAGATCTTACAGAACCTGAGGTGGCAGAAGTAGTTGAAACAATTGAAGAACCTAGAGTAATTAAGGAAGTAAAACCCGTTCCTACAATAACTGCCCGGGAAACAGTCCCTGAAATACCTCCTCCTGTTGTTGAAATGAAAGCAGAACCCCCTGCAAAAGTTGATACAGCAGTTAATTCTCCTCTATTGAAATTCAAAGATGTTCTTGCAGCGGCAACTTTTCAAATGTCGCAACTTGATTCACTTCTGAAAGAATCATCAAATACTGAAGTTGAATCTGCGATGAAATCGCTTCATAATTTGTTGACGCAAGCTAAAAGCATCATAGACGAAATAAGTACTAGATAAAGCAAGTTGCTATCTAGCTGCTAGGTATAAAAACTGAGCTAAATAATTCTTTTTAATAAACGCTCAGGCGTTATTTCTAGTGCTTCACGCGCTTGCTGCTTAGAAAGACCTGCGCCAACAGCTATTTTCCAAGCGACTTCCTGGTCAATTAAATCGCCTGGTTCGTGAGCGTCTGTACAAACAATTAGCTTTACCCCATTTTCTATGGCAAGTTTGGCAACAATACCATTTGTGAGGGCATGCCCTCTACGCGACGTTAATTCAAAAATAACACCATTATTTGAGGCAACTTGGCAGACCTCTTCTGTAATTAGCCCGGGATGCGCTAAGATGTCGATGTCTGCATTAACAGCGGCCAAATTTGTACCTTCTTCGACAGGTTCAGCCAGCGTCTCACCATGAACTAAAACAAGTTTAGCTCCATATTCACGAGCTTTATCAGTCAGCTCAGGAATGCTTTCTGCTGGTATCATTGTCAATTCGGCACCAGGAACCACAGTGATATCCCAGTATTTCATTAATTCTTCAGAGACTTGAACAATCCTCGGTAATACATGATCTAAAGTGGATATATCTACATGATCGGTAATAGCAATCGCCTTATGATTCATGACTTTAGCCAGACGAACTAATTCGCTTGGCAGAAGTACTCCGTCGCTGAAGATCGTGTGAGCGTGAAATTCAATTCGTTCTCCAAATTTCATGAAGGTATCCTCCTCTATTTGCATCAACTAGATTATACTCAAATTGTCCGTGTACTCTCTTAATATCGATTTTTAATCTATGGCCATGTCAATTATGTCAATCAGGTCAAGGAGTTTAATATTGTAATTTCTAATAACTTTGTCAAAGTTGAATTCACAACTTGGACAAATTGTGACTAAGTACTCAGCCCCTGTTTCTTCGGCTTCTTTAATACGTCTGTCTGTGATATTACTAACTAATTCGTAATCAATTGCCATAAGTCCGCCACCTCCGCCACAGCAATGTGACTGATAACCTATATGATTCATTTCAACTAATTCAATGCCAGGAATTGCATTTAGTATGATACGTGGCTCGTCGATGATCCCTGCGAGTCTTCCTAAGTGGCAAGGATCATGGTAAGTAATTTTCATGTTTACTGGTTTCTTGAATTGTATTTCTCCATTTTCGATCTTTTTAGCAATGATTTGAATAACATGCAAGACTTCAAAATCAAATTCCTCATAAAATTTTGAATATTTGTCTCTTAACGTTCTCAGACAGCCTGGGCAATGGGTTACGATAGTCTTAACACCAGCATCTCTAAAGGCCTTCGCAGTCTTCTCAATTTGAGTCCTAAACTTGTTCCAATGTCCTGTGGTATGCATAAGTTCCCCACAACACGGTTCATCGGAACCTAAATAGTTCATTTCAATTCCGAGTTTCTTTAAAGTCTTGACAGCTTTGGCGAGTCTTTCAGGATAGAACAATGAATCGGTACAGCCTGCGTAAAAAAGAATAGGCGATTGTGCGTTAAATTCAATTTCTTCTGCCCAATCACTTTTATCTTCTCGATCTAGTTGGAATGGGTTTTCTTTGTCGATGATTGAATTTATCCCAATAAGATGATTCCCATCAGCATACCCTTTTTTGACCAAATCCGCCCGGAGTGCCTCTAAAATCTCATCATTATCAAGTGCACAATTTGCAGCACAGGAACCACAAACACTACATGTATTGACAATTTCAGCGATTTCTTCATATTCGCTTTCTGGAATAATCCCTTCAAGCATACCTCGGGCTATCAGCATTTTTCCACGACAGGCATAACTTTCAAGTTTCTTTTCTTTAAATACAGGGCATTCTTCCCTGCAGAAACCACATCTTGTGCGATTACAGGTATAAATTGCATCTTTGTATTTCTCAAGTTCCATTCTCATTCCTCTGATTTTTTTTCGATTTTAACAGTAATTTTGTCAATTTCGTCAACGGAAAACTTCTTGCCCGGATTCATTATGTTGTTAGGGTCAAAGATTTTCTTTATTTGCATCATAACATCAAGGCTATCACCGTGTTCGTAACGATTGTACCCGACACGAAATTGTCCGTCTCCCCAATAGGTGCTCATTGTTCCTTCGAGGTCAACAGCCATGTAACTCATTTCTTTGACGTAATCCCACCATCCTTGCACACTTTCTGGATCTTTATCGTCCACCCATACTGCAAATGAAATAGAAGGGCTTATACAACTCGCCTTTTCATTATAAACGCACATACCTAAAATATCAAGCCCATTCTTTTCCGCGATTTCTAAGTATCTTTTGTATCCTTCCTCGATACGCCCTACTGGAAGCCCTAGATCCGCAGCACCAAATTTTTTGTCCCGTTGGCTATCTGGCCATTTTTGTCTGAACGGAATGAAGCTGCCAGTATGCTTGGAATTCCACCAAGATTCGACCATCGCCTCCTCCTTAAGTTGTTCACCACCTAATTCTTTGGTCACTTTTAGTGCGTAGTCTTTAGAGAAATCAACTACGTTTTCGTCACCATTGAACGAAATAAAGAGAACTGCATCTGCCCATTCTGGGATATCAGGGTCTCGGTTGTGTTTCAATCGGAATGAATGTGTATAAAAATTAAGACGACGTCCACAATTGATATGAGCGGATTCAACACTTAATCCTGATTGCAATAATCTCTGAAGCGCTTTCATTGCCTCATTAATTGACTTAAACAATATACCCGCTACATGTCGCGTCTTGGGAAGAGGATAGATTCTGAGTGTTGTCTCGCAAACTAAACCCAACGTGCCTTCAGATCCAATGAAGAGGGGTAATAGTTTTAGACCTGAACTGCTTACAAGTGCCTTTCTATGTCCAATTCGGAGAATTTGACCAGTTCCAGTTACAACTACTGCATTAAGTAGAAAGTCAGGAGTGCGTCCATATTTAATGGCGAAGGTACCATCGTTATTACAGGCGACGGCAGAGCCAATAGTGGAGGCAGGTTTACTCTCAGGATCATGTGGAAACCATAATCCAGCTTCCTCAAGAACCTCATTTAGTCGTAGAATCGTGATACCTGCACCACAAGTTACGGTCATATTTTTTTCATCAACTTCCTTCACTTCATCCAATCCTTTCATATCGACAGAGATTCCTCCGTAAATTGGAACACTTGCCCCACTCATCCCCGTCCCACCAGCGTATGGTACGATTGGAATTTTGTACTCATTAGCTATTTTCACCATTTTCGACGCTTCATCAATAGAAAAAGGTCTAACAACGATATCTGGTAAATATGCTTCTTTTGCATCGCGGGGAGACCAATCTCTGCTATAAGCCATTCTATGAAATGTTTTTGTAAACACTTGATCTTCGCCGAGTTCTTCTCGAAGTTTCTGGGTAATTTGTTCAATTTGAGCGTTACTAATCAAAATTTACACCCTTTCAGTTGGCTAAACGCAATCTGGATACGCTTGTTGCTTATATACATATTTATTTTGAAGCATAAAAGAACTAACAAAACTTCTTGTGTGTACTAAACTTGATTATTATATCTTTTTGCTCATTTGTGCAAAGATATTTATTTACTAAACACCTTAAGGTGACGTAATTTTTCACGATAGTTGAAAAAACGACTATAGGAGTTGAAAATATATGAGCAAAAAACTATCATTTACTTGCACACCATCAGAATCAAAGAGATTAATTGGAAAAGGAGTTGCGGCTCTTCCAGAAGTTAAAAATGCACGAAGAATTATTGTCATCGGCGGTTCAACGAATGGCTATGTTGTAGAAGAGATTTTGCAGAAAAAAATCGATCGCAAGTATTTTGCTGCAGGTCTGATTAAGCAACGGGGCACCTGTGTTACCCCTGCTAATGGACGTATCCCACCTATTGTGATCGAAAAAGGGCAAGAAATCGAGATGAGCTATGCTGATGCAATTAATGAACTAAAAGCTGAAGACGTAGTGATCAAGGGAGCAAACGCACTTTATTCAACTTTTGAAAATGGCAAATATGTTTGGCAACCCGCAATTATGGTAGCAAATCCCGTTGCTGGTACTGCAGGCGCATTTTTGGGTCCTGTAAGAGCTAGAGGTGCACATTTAATCATGCCCGTAGGATTGGAAAAACTGATCCCCTTGCCTATTACAGAACTAGCCGCCTTAGATTTAGGTATCAAGAAGATTGATTATCCATTAGGTCTTCATTATGGAATACTTCCAGTAATTGGAGGCAAGGTCATCACAGAAGTCGAAGCTTGTAAAGAACTATTCGACCTTTCAGTTTATCCCGTCGGAGCTGGAGGTGTAAATGGCGCAGAAGGTGCTATAACTCTTTTCTCAGAAGGCGACGATGAAAAAATACAGAACGCATTACAACTAGTACAGAGTATTAAAGGCGAACCGTCTACACAGTTAAATGCAACTGAATGCAAGGGTTGTACTGTACCCTGTCTTAACGCCGAATAAGCCTTTAAGTGGGCATGAGCAGCTATGTCACAATCATATAGATTTTAAGTTGTATATCACAATAGTTTGTTATAATTTAGAAAAATTGTAAGGTTGTGAACTCTTATGGAAATGTCGCCTGAGGAAATGGAAAAGAGAAAACAAATGGCTCTTTCAATGTGTATATGTAAGAGTTGCCCGACATATGTCGAAGGTGCTGAGCCCATTGCTTATTGCAACGTCTTAATTGGTAAGAATGCTATGATCACTGAAGAGAAAGGCTGTATTTGTCCCACATGCCCAGTCTTCACAAAAATGTCCCTCACTAAAGACTACTACTGCACTAAAGGATCAGAACCAGAACAAAGGGGTATGATGTAAACCTCTTTTTCAATGCGTAACTAAAGAGTTAATCTTTCTTTTTTTAATCGTACAATTAAAAAGTGTTAGTCTTTCTTTTTTTTCTCATAAATTCAGATTTCTTCTTATGAATTCTTTTCATTAAAAATAGAAATGAAAAGAAAGAAAGCGTGTATTTATTGTATTCTACAAATCTTTTTCTAATATGGTTGTTCCGTACCTTTCCAAGGGCAAGTAGGCCAATCGCATGTAGGGCAAGTACGTACAGGGACTTTAAGAGGCGGTTCTCCCTTAATTTGTTTGACTATTTCAATAAGTTCATTGACTCCACTATCATCTCCAGAGATTTGTAAAACTACTGATCCTTCTGCTCCAATCACTCCACCCGAAGCCATGTGAATTACCTCAATAGCTTCTTCGTCGGTCAGCAATTCTAATGCTTGAATTTCGGTAATTGTCGTACCTGTTGTGACAGCAAACAAGCCACAGGGCATACCAGTTGAATAATTCACTCTAGTAATTCCTGCTAAAGATGCAACTTCATCAACTGGAGTCATTATGAGCTTTTCAAGTCCAACGGGGCAGATTAACTCGACTCCCTTTGCTATAATTTGCCCTATTGAGTTACCGATGGTTCCTCCGTGAGATGCACCGATCAGAATACCTGTGTTAAAGAACAGATCCACAGCATTCCCACCTTTGATAAATACATCGCCTGCTTTCATTTCTTTCACGATTTCGTTTGTTTTTATTTCTTGTAATTCAGCTCTGATAAAAGCGACTTCTGATATGATTTTAGAAAAATCGATTAAGCAAAGCCTGTCGGGAGCAATTGCTCCTGCTACAAAATTCTCTTTATCAATAGGCTTGCCAAGCAGTTCTTCAAACACATATGCATCAGTAGTTCCTCTTGCAATGGCAACAATGCCATTTTCAAGGGCATTTTTAACGGAATCCAGTTGGGCAACTCCTTTTGCAATAAGTCTTTTACTTTCCCAGGGTGTCAAAACAACTTGTGCTATCATAAGAAAACCTCCTAACTCTAAAAAACGAAAAATTGTTACTTTAAGAACACAAATAAGTAGGAGATGGAGTCACTTAAATAATATTTAGGTTGTCGGTGATCTTGCAGTCCTCGCAAATCATCATTTTTGGATTTAGCAGATTCTTTGGGTCAAAAATGACCTTGACGCCTTTCATGTAATTATATATCGTACTCCCATATTCCTTTTCAAGGTACATTGTCCTGTTTCTTCCCATTCCATGTTCGCTAGTTATTGTTCCTCCGTATTTAAACAGTAAGTCATACACATCATCCACTAGATGAGGTATCATCTCAATGTGTTTTGGATCCTTCAAATTAATTAGAGGACGTAGATGAATTGTACCCGTTCCAACATGCCCATACATTCCAACGATTAAATTGTATTTTTGGAAGATTTTAGTGGCTTCTCTTATAAATGGAGCAAGATACTGAATTTTTAAGCCAATATCCTCAATAAGTGCGTGGGCTTTTAAGTCAGTTCCTTTAGTAAATTTCATGAGGGTCGGTAAAATGGCGTGACGTACTGCCCATAGTTTATGTTGTTTCTCTTCATCTACTTCAGTCATAACCTCGTTGTAAATATCGTATCCTTTTTCAACGATCATTCTTTCAAGTTTTTCTATCTGATCAAACCGTTCTAGGCCCTGAAATTCAATGAGTAACATGTGAACCTCTTCTTCAGGTATACCTAATTCCGGTTTTTCGTGCCTGACCATTTTCAGGCTCTCGTAGTTCAATAACTCTATAGCTGCCGCACCGATCTTCTTGATATCATTCACAGAATCCATAGCTTCGTCAAGTTTTCTGAAATAAATTAGACTTGTAGCTACACCTTCTGGAATTTCTTCGACCTTAAGCTTAATCTTTGTGAAAACTCCCAAAGTTCCTACGGAAGAGACAAGTATGTGTGCAAGAATATCTCCAATTTTATTATAACGTATAAGTGCAGGTAAATTGTATCCACTCGAAGACTTAACTCCTTCGCGTTTTTTGTAAAAGCTTAATGTTTCGTCATCAGCAGAAATTTTCTCTTTTAATCGTAGCAATCTATGTTGTATATTTTCAGGAATTGTTTCTTCATTAGATGTGTTGACAAGAATTCCATCGATCGTTATGAATTCCAATATTTCAACATAGTCATCAAAAGTACCATACCGAACTGAATGTGCACCGCTTGATTTAGTAGCAACATTTCCTCCGATACAGCAGATTGGGGCACTCGACGGATCAGGAGGCAAGAAATAACCTTTTTCTTTAATGAACTCTTGTAATGCTTTGTGATTAACGCCTGGCTGACAAATTACATAATGCTGTCCGTCTTCTTCGACAAAATCTAAAATTTGGTTCATGTATTGTTTAAAATCAATAATTATGCCCGTATTCAGAGAAGCTCCCGCTAAACTTGTTCCTCCAGACCGGGGAGTCACAGGACAATCATATTTTCTGGCGATTCTTATAATGTTTATAACATCTGCTTCATCTTTAGGAAACGTTACTAGCATGGGTTTCACTCTATACATGCTTTGATTGGTAGAATACGCTTCTAGGGTTTCCTTATCCCATTGAACGTCTCCCTGAACTTTTTCTTTAATTTCTTTTCCTAAGATTTCACTTGCCATGTTCTTAACACCTCTTAGCTCATAAGGCTATTATTTACTAAAGTAAAGGAAAAGTAATATTAAATTTACAATGAGAATGACCTGTTCCATAGCATTCGATCTCTTCAACTTTACACGATTTCTTGAATTTTGTTTCGAAAACTGCTTCAAGAATGCCCTCGTCTTGAGCGCACAGGCATTTTCCAACATTTGGCATCATGCTACACTCATAACATTCAGTGACTACTAAAGTGATTGGGGCTTTTGAAACAACTTCTACGTGTCCTAATTTATGCAGTTCCCAGAACTTTGAAAGATCTTTTAGAATTACATCTAGATTTTCACCTAGAAGTGTTGAAGCAATTTCTTTTCCTATTGTCCTTCCGATTTCGCGGAGGACAGGTGACAGGTTAAAGTTGGTGAGACCCTCTATACCAAATCTAACGGCACAAAAAAGTCCGTTAGCAAAAGTCAATGGATCTCCAATGGATTCCTGAATTATCACCGAAAGTTGTTCACTCACTTCGGCCATAGGCATTTCAGTCGTTCCAACAAATTTAGAGTTTAAAATAAACAATTTCCTTCTCTTATCATCGGGATGTGACCTTTCGATGACAAGTTTCTTGTCAATAAGTATCTTCAAATGCTCCCAGAGTGTGCTTTTAGACTTTCTCTGTCCACTGTTTTCAAAAAGTAGGTAAATATCTTTTAATTCAAGCCCTTCATCGTAATTCTCTTGTAACATTTCTAATATTTTCATGCGTACAGGGTTTGAAACTTGTCTTAGACCATCTTCTGAGAAATAGACTTCAAAACTGGCCCGTTTTGAAGGAGTCATAGTTTGTATGTTTGCTCTAGCATTATTTATATGTATTCGGAAATAGGCGAACAATATCACTTTTGTTAGTATTACTTTGCATCAATGGTTTCTACCAATTTTACTGGATTATGACAATATTGTCCAATATTCGTCTCTAAATGGCATATTTTAGCACAAAATATGTAGATTCTTAACATAAAACAATCAGTTAATTCAATGTGACCGATAAGCAATTCCTATTAAATCAATCTTTTCATAAATGAATGATATATTGCGAAGGTTACATATATTTTTTAGAAATATTGTAGATTATTTCATTCTAACTCTTTTTTTTGTAATTTTTGAAATTTGGCATTACGAATTCTACCAAAATAAATATGAATGTGTATTTCACTAGTCAGTATGTTACTTAGAGGGTGTTATATAAGCGTCTTAAATTGCTTAAGTTAAACTGGATTTATTAAAACACCGTTCTTATGTTTTGATATTTTATGAAATCAAAAGAAAATGATGAACGAAATATGAGAGTGTAGAAAATGGGAATGTTTAATAGATTACGGCAAAAGTTGAGAACAAGGCAAGTTACTGAAATCCCTGCGGAAGGAGTTGTATTCGGAAAAAACGTAAGAGCTGGCTTCGCTTATCGAAGAGGTACTGAAGGCGTGTCAGCTTTCGATTTAGCGAAAGAAGCCGCGGCTGAAGCATTGAAACAAGTCGGTCAGGAAGATTTTAGTATAGCTATGGTTTACTCTGCGTACGAATTTCCTCCTAAAGAGGTAGCTGCGGGTATTGGAGCTGCTATTTCTGGCCCTTGGATTGGATGCACTACTGTAGGAGAAATCACTTCAGCAGGATTGTTTGAAGATAGTATTGTGGTTGCTGTGATCAGTTCTCCACACATAAAGGTTGGTGTAGGCGTTGGCCAATCAATTAGTGAAGATGACGAAGCAGCCGGTCGGATAGCTATCGAAATGGCCTTGGAATCCTTAAAGAATAAGGGCAAAACAATGAAAGAAGGAGAGAATTTTGTGCTTGTACATGGCTCCGTTGGTGGAGAAGAGGGAGTTATCAGGGGACTTCAAGAGGTAGTCGGAAATATTCCAGTGGTAGGTGGTACCGCTGGAAATGCATTAACAGAAAACCCTGCATATGTGTTCGCGAATGGTAAAGCGTATACGAATGCAGCTGTCGTGGGACTTGTATCTTCAAAAGTGGTTACTGCCAATGATAGCGGTCACGGATGGAAACCTACCGGTAAAATAGGATTGGTGACCAAGACTGATCCGCCAGAAATACGGAGAACAACAGGAACCCATATAGTTTACACAATTGACAATCGTCCAGCGGCTGAGTGGTATGCTGAAAAAATAAGTGAACTAAAAGGCAGTGAAATCACTGTAGATACGCTAAAACAGTATTATCCT
>JAEORY010000596.1 GCA_016840645.1 Candidatus Borrarchaeota archaeon
GATCCTCAGCACTAAAACAAGGGCTAACAAGCGTGACAACCAGGACTATCATACATAGAATAACTTTCAAATTGATTTTAACCTTCATTTTTTCTCCTCCTTTTCTTTCTCAATTTTGCGACTTTGACTTGGAGTAATCCCTATCACACTTCAAAGATCTTATAAGGCTACATTTTTTCTCCTCCTTTCTTACTTTAATCTCAATTACGTTCTGTTCTCTCTCAATTTTTCAACTTTAACTTGGAGTAGTCCTTATCACACTTCAAAGAGTTTATTAGTCTAATTGTCCGCACTGAAATGTTAGTATAATACTATAAAGAGACTTGCTTCATAAGTTCGGCTACATTTTCTATATTTTCTAGCTCGAATAAGGATTCGATAACTTTATCAACTTTTTCCTGAGTCAAAATTCTCGAAGCGTTGTTTCTGAATTTTTCTACCAGTTCTTCATCCGTAATTTGAAAATCCGTAAAGGGAGTACCTTTATAATATTTTCTCTCTTCTCTAAATGTTTTTCCTTTAGCCACAACCTCGACCATCCCAACACGACTTCTGGGGTCTTTGTAATACTCCGCAAATTTAGGATGGATTTGGCAGCTTACCTTATTCATAAATTCTATTATCTTTGGATCCTCCATTGTAGCTAAGTCTTGCCAATCTGCACCGACTTTAATCCGGTGTGCTGCAACGGCAAAACAATAAGGGAAGCTAAACTGAGCATCGACATGGTTAGTGATTTCCCGAGTTTGCCAAAGCGGTTTGCTGGCCAGTGGGTGACAGAAAGCTTTGACACTTTCTATGTCATCAGGCTCAAGATCATATTGATCAATAAGGCTTATAAAGGCATCTAACCCGCCATGTAGTCCTCTACAACAAGGGTATGGCTTATATTCCATATTGAGAAATAGCCATTTCTCGCCAATCTTATCCATTATTGTATTAGGGCCCCAGTTCTGAGAGGCGCAACGCTCTTGCAGGCCATCGCTGTCAAGTACAGTAGTATCCCCAATGTAACCCATTTGAGCTAATAGGGTTGAGATCACCACTGCAGAAGATATCCACCCAGCCGACGCATATTTTGTCATCGCTGAAGGCATAGTTTCTATCCACTTGCCGAACATTGAAACAGGACGAAAATGGCCGGCGATACCCAATACGTGAGACATCTTCTCGTAATCTAGCTTAACGATTTTACCCGTGGAAGCCACCCCACCAAATATATTGCCCAGTCCATAGGTCTCCGACCATCTAATGCTCTCCTGCTCTGGTCCTTTCTCTGCAACCTCCACTATTGGAGGCAGAACGAGGGCTATTCTCGCTGCGATTTCATGTCCGATTACCGTGCCCAGAATCAAATCCTTACCTGAAGCTTCAGAACTTTCTGCTATTGCAAGGGACGCTGGAATTACGCAAGGCGATACGTGTCCAATAGGAGGAAGCAAACTGTCATAATCCAAAGCATTAATCAGTTCACCATTAGCAAAAGCAGCACTATTACACGAAACCTTATCTCCCACACCGATTATAGTCGATTCTGGCGGACCACCTAACCTTCGAGATAATCCTATAGCAATTTTGCCCTTATCACTTGTTATCCCAGCTAACCCGCATCCGATCGAATCCAAAATAGTCCGTCTTGCCTCATGTATTGCAGCTTTAGGTAGATCCTCAAATTTGATTTCAGCCACAAACTTAGCCATATCCTGAGTAAGACTGCCCATTTTGTCCTCCTTGATCCCTCAGTTATGGACTACGAATCTCCTCTTATATGTTATTATTAAATCCTGAAATCGAAGAAATACCTTTCATGAATAGCTTAAGAATCACAGGTGCAACAGTAACTAATAAGGTTGCTGATAGTAATGTCATTGAGATAGGACGCATAAAGAAAATGAGCATGCTCCCTTGAGACATGATTAAGCTTTGACGAACTGCTTGTTCTAACAAGGGACCAAGAACAAAGCCTAATAAGATCGGTGCAGGTTCATAATCAAATGTTCTCATCAGGTAGCCCACAATACCCCAAATCATTGTTTGAAGTACGTCCACGGGGTTACCGTTAATGCTGTATGCTCCTATCCCGCAGATCAATATGATCACAGGCGAAAGAAGGGCCATTGGTACTTCGCAGATCTTTACAAACACCTTAATCAACGGCACATTCAAAATTAGGAGAATAACATTCCCTATATACATGCTCGTGATAACTCCCCAGAAAACAGTGGGATATTCTTTAACAATAAGCGGCCCCGGGGTTACTCCATGAAGCATAAACGAAGCAACCAAAAGAGCCATTACACAATTTGATGGTATGCCCAAGGTCAAAAGGGGAACAAAAGCTCCACTTACAGCGGAATTGTTTGCAGATTCAGGACCGGCGACCCCTTCAATCGCACCTTTCCCAAATCTTTCAGGGTGTCGAGAGAGTTTTTTTTCTGTGGCATAGGCCACGAAAGATGAAATCGTTGCTCCTCCCCCTGGTAAAACACCGAGTAAAAAACCAAGAAACGTACCTCTAGTTATTGGCAATGCGCTCTTTTTCCAATCCTTTTTATCAGGTAGTAGTTCCCTAAGCCTGCCAGGATATCTTACCATATCGCGTTTGGATCTTTCCTCGACGTTTACTGCCATATAGAGAACTTCGCCGATTCCAAATATACCCATCGCCATGACTGCGATGTTCACCCCTTCATACAATACTTCAAATCCAAAAGTGAACCTTTCAACGCCGGTAACCGGATCCGTACCAATCGTACCTAGTGCTAAACCTAACGCCCCCATCAAAATTGCCTTCAAGATTGAGCCGCCGCCAAGGTAGACCACCATTGTTAAACCCAAGATCATAAGAGTTGCATATTCTGGGGGGCCGAACATGAGAGCATAATTAGCTAAAATGGGAGCAAAAAGCCCTAATACAATAGTACCAAAAGTGCCGGCAATACAAGATCCAAAAGCAGCGATTCCCAATGCTTTTCCTGCTCTTCCTTGCAGCGCCATTTGATGACCATCGATCATCGTTACTACCGTTGACACCTCGCCTGGAATCTTCAGAAGTACAGAGGTGATAGTCCCTCCATATTGGGCTCCGTAGTAAATTCCAGCGAGCAT
>JAEORY010000037.1 GCA_016840645.1 Candidatus Borrarchaeota archaeon
TATTTTGCCTCTAATTTCATTCTATGTATTGATTTTCTAAATTATGTTGAGAAAGAGCTCTTCACTCCTTATACGAATAAAGAAACATCAGAAGTTAACAATTGAGAGGGATATTCTTTTATATTGTAATTACGTATGACGTAATCTAGCTATAATAACTTAACATCATCAAGCCGGGGTGGCTAAGAGTCGATGCATGAGGAAATTACCCTCACTACATCAACGAGAAGCCTGGTTATAGCGCCGGACACTCTCCGAGCCGGTTTCATAGAGAATATCCCAAGAAAGCCCTTTCTTGAGACATCCGGAGAGACGTTACACGCTGAGGTAATGTTCTGAAGGTCGCGGGTTCGAAGCCCGCCCCCGGCACTATCCTTCAAGGCTTGAGACAAACCCTACGAAATTGATACATCATAATAAGCGGGGGTGGCCGAGCCAGGTCAATTTGCCTACAAGGGTCAGATCATAGGCGCTGGTGTGTGAGGCAACTGCTGCCTTATGCTACGAGACTTAAGATCCAGTGACGTAGGTCTACGTGGGTTCGAAAAGTTTTGGCGAAAGCCTTTTTCGGAAATCCCATCCCCCGCACCAACCCATCTTTTAACAAAACCCCATTTAAATAAAATATGCCCCGATAGCTCAGCTGGTAGAGCGCGACCTTGGTAAGGTCGAGTTGTCTTCGGATCTCCCGAAGGTGAGATATGTCGCGGGTTCGAAGGTATGAGCAGACTGCTCTTTCCGAAATACCCGCTCGGGGCTTCATTCAATTTACTTCAGTTTTATTAAGTCACCCCAATTAAATCCGCGATCCTTATATAATCAGATCAGTTGTATTGAGCGGTAACTCCTTCAACGTTTCTTTGAATCATTGATTAAATATCTTCAATCAAAGAGTTAGTTAACAAGTAATTGATGAATAGATGTAGTAGAGGACGTAAAACTTTAATTTTAAGAAAAATTAAAGTAGAGGCGCAAAACTTTATTTATTATAGTTCAGTTATTAAGGTGAATAAAATTAGTGGATTTAAGGACGAAATGTTGGTGATTATTTGCAGCTAATTGACGCTTTTCAAGGACTTATTAACTCATTAGCGGCCTCAACTGGTTTAGCCGCTGTTATTTTTGAATTAATCTTTGTTGTCGTAATTCTTGTAGTGCTTGTCATCGGAGGATATTTTGCAGGAAAATCCGTAGGAGGAGCAAAAGAATCCTCAGCAACTTCTAAACTTCTAATTCCATCTGAAGGATATTCAGTAGATGAAAGTATTTCTATAGATGAAGTAACTCAAACTCAAGAAACTCTGCAAATCCTCGAAGTTGAGAAGACATCTGCAACGCAGGCTATTAAAAGTGCAGAAAAAGCCTACAAAAGTAAAAAAATTAGCCCATCTGCATATCAAAAACTTATGGAACTATATTCTGAACGACTTGAAAAAATCAATTCCGAAATTTCACGCCGAACAAGTGTTGTAAAAGTAGGGACTTTAGAAGCAGAATTCGAACGTGCAAGACAAGAAGCGCTTGTAGAATTGAAAGGCGAACCAGAAGAGGTTACCGAACCAGGTGTTCCAGAAGTAGGATTAATAGAAGAATCTGAAGTTCTAGAAGGACCTGAAGCGCCAACAGCACCTCCAACGGCGCCTCCAGCCGGACCTCCCACAGCACCCCCGACGGCGCCTCCAGCCGGACCTCCCACAGCACCCCCGACGGCGCCTCCAGCCGGACCTCCAACCACACCCCCTCCAACGACAGCACCTCCAGCGACGCCAACAGCACCTGGAGAAGACCTTGTTGATGCAGGAATGGCGACAGTTGCATCACTAAGATCAGAAATGTTAAATGAGCTAAGAAGACTCAAAAAATATATGCAGAAACCCCCTGCCTAAATCTTCTTCTCTATTTTTTAGATTTTTAAAAAAATATTCATTAAAAGTATATGTCAATGTTTCTTTTGATAATTTTTAATTACAATTTTGTTAGTATTTTTACGCCTTTTTCTGAGCCTACGTAGACAATATCAGCCATATTTACGAACAAACCGTTTTCAATTACACCTGGAATTGCGTTTAATTGTTTTTCCATTTTATTATAATCCTTGATTTTTAGATCAAATATATCTATGATAAAATTGCCATTGTCTGTTACCACAGGTCCAAGTTTTTTATTGCTCATTCGAACTTGAGGAGTTCCAAATTCTTTAAGTTGATTAAGTACGGTCGATTTAGCGAAAGGGAGCACCTCAAGAGGAAGAGGGGCGATTTCTCCTAGGGTTTTAACAAGTTTGCTCTCATCCACTAAAATCACAAGAAGTTTTGCAGCACTCCCAACAATTTTTTCTTTTGTAAGTGCAGCACCTCCACCTTTTATGAGATTCAAATTAGGATCTACTTCATCTGCTCCATCAACAGCTAGCGCTAAAGATGGGTGTTCATCTAAGGTAGTTAAGCGAATGCCTGAAGAGATACACAACTGTGCAGTTTCATATGAAGTTGGCACTGCCATGATACCTATCTCCTCGTTTTTAATTCTCTGAGCGATCAAACTTATGATATGCATAACAGTTGAGCCACTGCCCATTCCAATGATCATTCCGTCTTTGATTTGTTCGAGAGCAGCTTCTGCTGCCATCTTTTTTAATGCATCCTTCTCCAAATAACACACCTTTATTAGCTTTCACTATAGAACTTTAAAACAATTACAGATTATAAATATTAAAAGGAAAAATTTAATACTTTACCACCTTACCCGAAATCCTCTTTCCTTCTTGTAAGGCCTTAATAAGTCGTTTTCCATCCTTCGTTGTCTTTCGAACCCTACAAACGCCTTTTGCACCAATTTTAGCAGTAAGAATTGTTTTTCCATTGACATAGATTATCAACATCTTATTTGCATAGTCTTGTAAAGTACTAATTGTAATGGATTTCTTCTTAACCGATATATCAATTGGAATCTCGCCTTCTTCTATAGTGCCTTCTGTTTCACGAACCTCTATTCGGATACCTAATTGTTGTTCAATTTCTTTTATTTTTAGACCATTCTTTCCGATTATTTGGGGCACATATTCTTTAGTCGTTCGAACTATAATTCTGTTTTCTGAAAGCGGTTCTATTTCAAGAGGGGCGTAAGGTACATATCGTTCAAATACTGACAGAAAAGTGTTCCGTTGTTCCTCAGATATCTTAGGGATAACTTTTTGTTTCTCTGTGGAACCGATGGGGATCACTACAACCTGTTCACCAAATGTATAAAGTTCATAAAGCAGTTTATCAGTTTCAAAATCTTTTATTTCAATTATAGGCCTGGCAAGATCTGCTTCGAACATTCCACTTGGAACTTTAACAAGCATTTGTAAGTAATACACGCTAGTTATTCGGCCTGAATCCATATAGATTACAGTATCTACTATTTGTGGGATGACACCTAACTCCACCCGTCCAATAAGTCGTTGAATTGCATCTACAGGTCTAGAGGTATGTACAACGCCAAGCATACCGACTCCAGCCATTCGAAAGTCTGCGAAGACTCGAAAGTCAACTGTACGTCTCATTTCATCGAATGCTACAAAGTCTGGCCTTATAAGAAGAAGTAATTCGGCAGCTTTTTCAAAATCACCACCCAATGGCGCGTATTGGGTGATTGTTGGCCCAACTTGAAGATCGCGTGGCCTCTCAAGGGTCGCCACATTTTGCTTTTCTGCAAATAAATTTGCTATTGCTTGAACAAAAGTTGATTTTCCAGATCCTGGTCTTCCAGCGACAATAATTCCTTCTGCTTGCTCTTCAATTCTTTGTCTAAGTTTTTCCGATAAATCATAATCATCAATAGTCATTGTCACAATTGGGCGAACTATAGTGATTTCAGATCTATCAGAGAAAGGTGGGTGTGTTATAACAATACGATATTGTTGTAACTGGAGTACAGTAGCACCTGGTTCATCTATCTCCTTAAAAGAACCTCTTTCAGTTTTCGCTCTCTCGATTAATTCCGTAGCAATATTCTGCAATTCGTTTCGTTTTAATGGAAGATCGCCAAATTTTTCAAGATACCAATTACCAGGTGTGCCTCTTTTCGCCATAGGGAGTACGCCTTCACGCAAATGAACAGACATTGTATCCTCTGTGAAGAAATCCTCTATTTGAATTGATGATGTTTCTTTCTTTGGCTTGACATATTCTGTACGAATTCCTTCTATTTCTGCAACAAGAGCTTGGACCCTGTCGGAAGTAACTAACTTTGCATTGTTTTCTTTCGCTACTTGACGAATAAGTTCGTCTAGTTCGCCGCCCCTGGCCAATTTAATTTGTTCTAATCCAGGCCGTTCACCTATTATCTGAATGTCTAGAATATTATCAATAGCGTCAGCTACTTCTTTTAATTTCTTTATTTCATATAATCCTACATAACCTGTAGCCTTTCCAAGATTGGCCTGATATTCTAGCTCACTGAGGGCTACTCGCGGAATCAAAATTTCTGTTGGAGTATCATATTTTCTCTCTGCCAGTACCCCGCTAATTATAACACTTGTATCTGGAACAATTCTAATTTTCTCTTGAGAGGTTTCATCGAGATTCAAAGATCTCACCACAATTCTGTCGTTAGCAATTTTTTTGATAAAGGGTTCAAACAAAATTTAAATGACAATATCACATTTTCTAAAAAATTTAGCGTTATAGAGAAATGTATTCGTTATTCTAAGATTTTTGACTGTCACTTTTACCTGTAATATCCGATATTTGTGTTCGAACAGCTAGGTTAACTTGAGTACCTAAATAATAGGTGACTTCACCGACATTATCTACCACCGCTAGCACCAATTTTTTCCTTACATTGCGCGCTTGACGAGTAACGCTATCTAAAACATCAAGTTTGAAAGGAGTGCCCTCTACAACAATACAAACAAGATACGCTGCTTCATCCTTTCCTATAACTCCTCCGCGAGGATATATTCTGTAGTGGATTGGGTCACCTAGTCCTGACCTGACGATATATCCTCGTGATCGTAAATCACGATAAACCAAATATCTTGTCCAAATTTGGGGGTCATTTTTTAGGAAATATGCCAGAATTTCATTAAAAGCGAACGCATCATTTTCGTCATCTGCAGTTATATTTAACCTACCACGTTCTAATAAAAGCAAGCTTTCAACTGGAGAGAGCATCAATTTACGATCGTCATCAAAGGAGCCATAATAACCATTTTCATAGATTATATCTGCTCCTTCTTCAACTATAACGTGATCTTCCTTTAATTTTCCTTCTTGAGTTGGATATGGTTCTCTCTCTTCTTTTTCTTCTTCGTTCATTGAGATTTCATTATTAGCATTATCCAACTGAAGTCCCTCTTATTTATTTGATCTTTGTAGACTTGTAATACTACATTTTTAAAGCTATTTAAAGTAAAAGCGTCACAAAATTGATGGGAGTACAATGCCTAACAATCATTCTTCAAAACCTGAAGAGAGTTTTAACACAAAGGAACTAATTTTATACAACAAGCTAAAATGGTTTCTTACAGGTGCGCAGAGTATTGTAATTCTTGCTGTTGGGAATGAAATGAGACGAGATGATGCGATTGGAATTGAAATTGTGAATGAATTGAGAAACATTGCGCTATTAAAGGACCCTAAAATAAAAATAATTATTGCAGGCACAACTCCCGAGAATTTTACACGCCCTATTGAAAGTTGGAATCCAAGTCATCTTTTAATTATTGATGCAGTTGATATGGGCGAAAATCCAGGTGAAATTGAATTAATTCAAATGGATGACATTTCTAATGTAACTATTTCAACTCATAAAATGTCTCTTACTCTACTTAACAAATATCTTATGAGTAAATTAGATTTAGAAATAAAGCTCCTTGGTGTTCAAATTAAAGATGTGTCTTTTGGGGACGGACTCTCATCTGAGCTGATAACCATACCTGTGAGAATTGCAAAGCTTCTAAGTTCTGTTTTAAACGAAATTTCACAACAATCAAATTAAAGAGACGTTCTTACTGCGGTTATTGATCTTTTAAATGGAGGATCTAAGACTCCCTTATCACAAATTAATGCAGTGATCAGTTCAGGTGGCGTTATATCGAAAGCGGGATTTAATACTGGCACATCATTAGGAACTATTTGTTGATCCCTACAAAATCTAACTTCCTTTGGGTCTCGCTGTTCAACGGTGATATCTTCTAGTTTATTTGCGAAATCAAAAGTAGTTATAGGAAGGGCCACGTAGAAAGGAATCTTGTGATGTTTTGCTAAAACCGCAAGCGCATATGTTCCGATCTTATTAAATACATGACCTGTAGATAAAACGCGATCAGCGCCAACAATTACACAATCTATAAGTTTCCGATAAATGAGTATCCCTGCGGCGTTATCTGGAATAATAGTAATATTTACATCTTCTCGGGCAAGTTCAAATGCAGTGATTCTACCTTGCAGAAAAGGTCTAGTCTCTGTAGCAAACACCTTTATATTTCTCCTTCTTTCAGAAGCTAACAAGACTATCCCTTGAGCAGTTCCATATTCACCGCTGGCCACTGCTAAGCCACCTGTATGACAATGAGTCAGAATAGTGAAATTATCCTTTATGAGTTCAAGACCATTTTCTGCGATCTGGAGATTCATTTTTCGGTCGTCATCTATTGCTAGTTCTGCTACTCTCAAAATAAATGGTACAATTTCCTCTATGTTTGAAAGTTTTGAAATGCCTTGTAAGACCTTATCAAGGACTAATGAAAGATTCACTGCTGTTGGACGTGCTTTTATTAGTTGGACTGCTCCCTTTTTTAACTCAATTAGAAAATTATCAAAATCAACCGAGCCATAGTTTTGTTGTTTAATATGAAATGCATGTAGCGCCAATCCATATACGCCAGCAATCGCAATGGCTGGAGCTCCTCGGACAACCATGTTTTTTATGGCGCCTAGCACGTCTTCTAACTTTGAGCATGTTATATATTCTAACGAAGGCAGAGCGCGTTGATCTACAAAGATTAATGTTTGGGTGTCCTGTTTCCATTCAAATGGTTTCATATGTCTTCACAGTTCCCTTTTGAGATCTAGAAATAAAATATTTCCGATAATTCTACTATTTTATTTTTTTCAAGTCGACTTAACCTATTAAATCCTAAAACATATTTGTTTCAGTTATTATTTGAGTAAAACTGGTTATCTCCTCATTTTACAATGAATATACCAAAGATTTGCACCTCTATTTAGAAAATGACTAAAAGAATTATCTTATTTCAGTTTCACCCCTCTCTCTCTTTACTTGAAAAGTACTATGAGAAGTACTAAATATGGTAGTCTATTGTAGCGAATGCCTTCGGCCTTTTAAAAACGTCAAAGGTTTAAACATTCATAAAGGAAAAGTCCATAAAGATGTATTACGTGCAAGGAAGGCGGTTCTGCACAAAATTGACAACCAGGCTGAAGAAATTAGGGGGCTTAAAGCAATACTCTCAACTCTCATAAATGAAATAAAATCTCTAAGGGTGTTAGGTTTTTCATCTACACATAATATCACACCAACGAATTATTTCTCAACGTCTCCTCCCATAAAACCTATGCTTTCAAATATCCCTACACCGCCAGTTGGAATGAATTACGGATGCGATCATGGAGAATTAATGAATGAGTTAAAATCTGTATTAAAAGAACGTGAACTTGCATCTGCTTGATTCTATACAATAATAGTTTTGGTGGAAACTCAACACAAGACTCGTGAATCTAATTCACAAATTATCCTGCTTGCAGTTTTTAGACGTTTTTTCAAAGTCTCAAAATAGTGTCGATTTCTAGTTTGTTGCGGAATCTCATAGTTTGGATAGAGTTTATTTTTTAATTGAATCATAATCTTAACCAATTCCGGGAGATCTGATGAGGCAGTAGGGAAACTATAAATCTTTTTTAGCGCATTTTTATCTTGAATCTGGATTTGTTTAAGCGCTAGTTCTATCACAGTCCTATATGCGTTTTCTACAAGTGAATACACTTCATCGTAAAAACCAATTATCCGGTTTAAAAAGTCAGATATTCGTTGTGCAAGTAATTCAAATAATTTCATTGACTCAGAAACTCCAATAATGCTGTTTAAAGAAAAATCGTAATTTGGAGCGGGACAGTATTCTTCTAATTCTAAAGGAACTGGACCAATGATCCCGCTTATTGTAAGAACATCTATGGGACATTTTTTATCATTTATATCGCGTCCTAGGAAAAGATAAATGAGAGGACGATATAATGACAGATACGAAGGAGATAAACTGTAAGGTTTGGCTTTGCTACATGGTAAAATAAGCAAAAATCGTCTTTTTTGAGAGGGTGTATAATTCATTAACACGAACTTAACAAAATTTTGAGTGCGTGGATGTCTCATAGCTCTATATGCATTTGCGACTCGATCCATTTCGGAAATGTCATCTATGAATGCCCATGTATATTTTGGAAATAGCTTTCGATATTCGAAAACAGATATAGGTTCTCGCTGTTTGTTTACTCTATTTCCGCCCCAAGTTAATTCATTTTTCATAAACAAACCAGAAAATTCAGTGTTTCTAGAATTGAGATCTATAATTATGAACGATTGCTGGGTAAATTAAGGATTGTCTCGATCTTTTCGTCAGGTAATATAATTTCCTCGCGCCAGGAATCTCCAATTGCGACTAGAATAAAAAGCCCCATCACATCTGATCCAGACTTCTTTACTATGTTTATTAAGGCTCGTTGTGTTTCTCCTGAGCGAACTACATCGTCTACAACTAGAATTCTGTCTTTTCTTGAAAAACTATATTTTGGGATATACAGAGACATTCTAGTTCCTGAAAAGCTGGGGATATACGTTTCTTCTACAAATTCTTTAACGCCAACTTCTCTAACTCTTTTTGCAATCACTAAATCAACTTCCATTTCATTTGCAATATGAGTTCCGATCGGAATTCCATCTGCTGCCGCTGTTAAAACCTTTGTGATACCATCTTTAGCAAATTTTTGCGTTATAACTCGTGCAACATAGCGGAGCAACAGAGTATCACCTAATAACGCTGTGTTGTCAAAGTATCCGTTATCAAATTTCAATCGGTTTCGAACTTCTTTAACAAGATCAATTTCATTTTCCAAGATTTTTAACATTTCCTCCGTACGATCCGCATTTGGTAAGACGTGACCTCTAATGTATCGATTTAATACGGTAATAGGAAGTGGACGTGGTGTTGAAACATTTTTAGACTCACCCCGTAATTGTGGTCTGACTTTCAGAATTTTTGATAGTTCTTCATAAGTCATTCTTTTCTTAAGGATTTTTAAGAGTTCTATACATCGTAAACGAGTTTTTATTTGCTCTAATTGTGTTAAATTACCTGACATTTACTGAAGCACTCCTTTGTAACATTTTTGTTAAAAAATGTTTTGAGTCTCCATAAAAATTGAATTAAATTAGTTAATTTGGCTATGGACCTTATAAATATGTTTGATATTCAAAATTAATTACTACGTGAAAATCACAGTAGTAGGATCCTGCTTGAGTTGATTGCCCGGCTTCAGGAGGCACCGAATGTTAAACAACTTTGTATATTCCATCATATGAAAGAGAAATATCTGAAACTCGTGCGAAAGATATTTGCAAGATTCGAGCGTCTCTATAGAGTTGAACTCTTGAAAATGCGGCAAGACCGACAACCAAAGGCCCTTTAAAACCAGGATCAATGAGTGCTTCCCTTAAAAAAAGACCCATTCTATGAAGGCTACTGCGTGGATTAATGATACCTACTAAATCACCAGGCATTGTAAGATATTCATTAGTTTCTACAAGATAGAAGCCCTTTTGTAAAATAACAGCATCCTTGTCATCCCATTCTTTTTGTTTTCGCTTAGGTAAATTGCGCCTCGAATTATCAAAATCGAGAACGCCCATATCATTTTCGAGAGTGAAAATAGTTCCTATAGTGCATTCAAAACCACAAGGTTGGAGCTGTTTCTCTAAAGAAACATAATCTTGCACCAGTTGATGCTCAGTTATGAGTTCCTTAATTTTTAAATCTCCTAAGAACAAATTAGATCACCAAAAATTGACTTGATATCCCTAAATCAACAAATTTACTTGAATATCTAGCTACTATTACATAAAATGTCCACTTCCATAAACTTTTTAAAAAAGTATGATGTAAACCTTTCTGCCTTAATAAGAAAATAACTCACTCTTTAGGTTCTTTGAACTGAGCATAATCCCTAAAAGGTATTATCTTTAGTGCCCTGGTGGTGTAGCACGGCCTTTAACGATTCTCACCAAGTCGTTAGCTGATATCATTTGGGACTGTCACTCACTTATGTGCGTTTGATGCATAAGCTGGGCAATTCCCAGGACCCGGGTTCAAATCCCGGCCAGGGCGCCATCCATTAAAACTCTAAGTAGTTACAGCGCATGGATAAACAGAAAATAAAGATAGATACAAGGTATATAATCTAACTTACGGCCATTTACTAATTAGGACGGGCCCGTAGCTCAGCTAGGTAGACAAAGCCTCAATATCTTTGGCTGTAAGCGTCGGGCTTTTACGCATTACACTTAAGCAGTGAAATAAGCTTAAGCGATTAAAATGCAGAGACACCCGATGGCCACGGGTTCAAAAGATCCAAGTGCAACGATGGATCTGAAATTCCCGTCGGGCCCGCCAATTCTACAATAACCGAACTTCTGCCAGAAGGAGAATCAAAAGTTATAAAAAAGATTCGGACATTGTTGGGTAGGTAAACTAGCAGATTTTTCAGGAGAATGATTTCAGAATAAATAAGCCTTTAGGGGGACATAACTCCTTTCACATTATTATATTGCTAAAATTGAGACAATTAAAGAACCAATAAGTGAAGGTCATCTAATATTTATTTCAAAATGAATTTTGTAATTTATAATCCATGAAAAAGGAAGTGCGCAGGTGCTCTCTCAAGAAGATAGATGGGAATTAATGAAGGCGTTTTTTATTGAAAAAGGTCTTGTAAGACAACATTTAGATTCATATAATGAATTTATTGGACGTAGTATTCAGCAAATTGTTGATGAGATTGAAAAAATAGAGCCTGACATTCCAGGCTTCCATGTTAAGTTAGGTAAGGTAGAGGTAGGAGAACCTACCATCCGCGAAGCAGACGGAGCAGTTCGACCTATAACACCTATGGAAGCCAGGATCCGAAATTTGACATATTACGCACCTTTACAGCTTGAAATGACACCAGTAGACATCAATGAGGGCGTGGAGATACCTGGTGAAACGGCTAATGTCTATATTGGTCGCCTTCCGGTCATGCTCAAATCAAATAAGTGCCTTTTAGCACAAATGTCACCACAGGAATTAGTTGAGATTGGTGAAGATCCAAGCGATCCTGGTGGTTATTTCATTATTAACGGATCAGAAAGAGTTCTAGTCACACAAGAAGATCTTGCCCCAAATAAGATCTTGATTGAAGAAAGTAGTAGCGGCAAAACAAGTACACATATTACAAAGGTATTTTCTACAGCAAGAGGATTTCGAGCACCTGTTACTGTAGAACGAAGAAATGACGGCTCATTACGAGTTTCATTCCCTTCAGTTCCAAGAAAAATACCTTTAGCAACTGTCTTAAGAGCTCTTGGACTTGAAACCGATAAGAGTATTGTTGATGCGATTTCAAATAGACCTGAGGTGATCCGGGAACTAATACCAACTATTCGAGAAGCCACAGAAATTAAAAACATTGATGATGCATTGGATTATATTGGAAAACGAGTAGCTGTTGGACAAATGCGTGAATATAGAATTAAACGGGCACAACAGGTACTTGATAAATACTTATTACCTCACATAGGTACAGAAGAAGCAGATCGAAAGAAAAAAGCTTATTTTTTGAGTCAAATGGCACAGCGAATACTTGAACTTTTCCTAAATATTCGAAACGCCGATGATAAAGATCATTATGCTAATAAAAGACTGAAATTAGCAGGTGATCTTTTAACGAGTCTATTTAGAGTTGCTTTTTTAAATCTGGTAAGAGATATTACCTATCAACTTGAGCGAACTGCAGTGAGAGGGAAAAAACCGAATATAAAAACAGCAGTAAGGGCAGATGTAATTACTGAGCGCTTACGACATGCCTTAGCCACTGGGAATTGGGTAGGTGGCAAAGCAGGAGTAAGTCAATTACTAGACCGTACTAATTACATGTCTACATTAAGTCACCTTCGACGAGTTGTTTCTCCGTTAAGTCGTAGTCAACCTCATTTTGAGGCACGAGATCTTCACCCAACTCATTGGGGTAAGATATGTCCAAATGAAACACCAGAGGGGCCAAACTGTGTCTTGCCAAATACTTTAGTTACATTACCTGGTGGATCAACAAGAACTATTGGTTCTTTCCTTATTAATAATGATTGGAATAAGCAACAAGTAGTTTCGATTAATTGGAATCCTGACGGCTCTGGAAACAAGCACGCGAAAAATTGCAACGTTTCTAGATTTATTCGGAATCCCATAAAAGAGAACACTCAACTTTATCGTATTATGACAAAAATGGGTAGAGAAGTCTACGCAACTAGTGACCATCCTTTCTATTACAAATCTGATACTAGTGATAAATGCCGAATAGACGCAAAAGACCTTAAGATTGGACATAAGGTTGCTGTATTGCCTGCTTCAACTCAAAGGCCTGACTGGTCATCTGTCATTCAGAACTTCTCTGAAGAGGTAATCATTGATGAAAATACCTTTGTAAAGAACTTACCGCCACATAGCAGGACTTGGAAAGCTGCAGTGAACAAAGCAAAAGAATTGGGTCTTTTACCACTTAGATATGACACTACCGCGTTGCCTATACTAACTAGATTAGCAAGTTTTGCGATTGGCGACGGTCATTTGAGTCTTAGAGAAAGAACAGGAAAAAGCGGAAAACACAAATCTTCAGTCTCTGTAATATTTTCTGGAAAGCCAGAAGAAATGGAAGAAATCCGCAATGACCTCAACCAGTTAGGATTTACAGCCTCTAGGCTCACTGAAATAGAGGCGACTTCGGAATTGGAAGATGGGCAAATTATTAGTGGCACAAGTTACCAAATTAGGCTTGATGATCGCATTTTGTGGACTATCTTGCACGCTCTTGGAAGTGTTGTAGATGATAAAGCAAAAAACATTCCTTCTGTTCCAAAATGGATAATGGACTGTACTTCTTCTCCTGAAAAACTCCCAATCATCAGAGAATACTTGGCTGGATTGTTTGGTAGTAGTGAAATGAGTACTCCCTCAGTTAACAAAAGAGATGGCAAAACATTTCTTGCACCTACTTTCTCTATCAATGTTGTAGATACAGAAGAAAACCGCAAGAAAGCAAAAAGTTTTCTTGGCCAGATAATTTCGTTATGCAAGTTTTTTGGTGTGGAAGCTGCACCAAAGGCCATTGTTACTAGAAAAGGCACTATACGAAAATCCGGCGAAAAAACAATAAAATATCGTTTGATATTTTCGTCAGAAATACATAATCTAGTTAATTTATATTCAAGAATAGGATTCGCTTATGAACAAAACAGAGAACGATTGGCTCAATATACAGTTGCGTATTTAACTGAGAAAATACGCAAGACTAATTTCAGAATGAAATCAGCTGAAATAACCTGGGCAAATCGAAACAAGCCCTTTGAAGAACTCTGGGAAATTTTGGTAACGGAATTGCCTAGAATTATTGTTGAGAACCCGCTAGTGACTAAGCATGATATTAAAAACTGGTCAAGAAATGATAACTTTGATGCAGACAAGATAAGAATTCAAGCAAAGAACTTCCCAAAATTCGAGGAATGGATAGCGAAGAACGCTGTCAAGCCAGATTCTAATATCGGTCTTGTATGGGAAGAGATTACAGAAATTGAACTCGTTGATTTGAAAAATATTTCTTTTGATTCTGTAGACGACTTTACAATAAATGATGATTCCCATAACTTCTTTGCAAATGGCTTCTTAACTGGCAACTGTGGTTTGGTTAAGAATCTTGCATTAATGGCTTATATCTCTGTAGGGTTAGATGAGTATATCGTTGAGGAGATACTCAGAACATATGGAGTAAAGAGTTGGGACGAACTACAAGGAAAGGAAGCAAATCAATCACGTGTTTTTCTTAATGGAAGGCTTATCGGGTTTCATCCGAATCCAACGGCACTTCTTGGTCAAATTAAGAAGGCAAGACGTGCTAATGAAATCGATGAATCAATAAATGTTGCATACTATCATGAAACTGACGAAATAAAGATTAATTGTGATATTGGGCGTGTTAGACGTCCACTAATGATCATAGAGAATGGACAACCTAAAATTACTCCTAAACACGTTGAAAAACTCGTAAAAGGAGAATTGAAATGGAACGATCTAATTCTTAATGGATTAGTCGAGTATCTTGATGCTGAAGAAGAAGAAAATGTATATATCGCTATTGAATCAGAAGAATTGACACCGTCGCACACACATCTTGAAATCGATATTTCTACTATTTTGGGAATTTGTGCAAGCGTTATTCCTTTTCCACAACACAATCAATCACCAAGAAATACATATGAGGCGGGGATGTCAAAACAAGCTCTTGGATTATATGCTAAGAACTTTCAACTACGTGTAGATACTAGAGGGCATTTCCTACATTACCCACAGGTTCCTCTAGTGAAAACACGAGCGATGGATGTAATTGATTTTGATAAATGTCCTGCAGGTCAAAATTTTGTTGTTGGCATCCTCAGTCACGGTGGTTACAATATGGAAGATGCTCTGATAATAAATAAGGCATCACTTGAACGAGGACTTGCCAGATCTACATTTTTCAGATGTTATGATGTAGAAGAGAAGCGATATCCTGGAGGTCAAGAGGATCGTTTTGAAATTCCTGGTAAAAATGTAAGGGGATATAGAGTTAGTGAAGCTTATAGACATCTGGCTGATGATGGTCTTATCGAGCCAGAAACTGATGTTACTGGAGGAGATGTGATTATAGGGCGTACTAGTCCTCCTAGATTCTTGGAAGAATATACTGAGTTTGAAATGCCTGCTCCTATTCGTAGGGAGACTTCAATAAGCCTGCGCCACGGCGAACGTGGTGTTATTGACACGGTCATTGTTACAGAGACTGTTGATGGAAACAGATTAGTAAAAGTAAGAGTCAGAGATCAAAGGATCCCAGAACTGGGAGATAAATTCGCTTCAAGGCATGGACAAAAGGGAGTTCTAGGAATCATGGTTCGACAAGAAGACATGCCTTTTACGGAAGATGGAATAGTCCCTGATTTGATAGTTAATCCTCATGCGATACCCAGCAGAATGACTGTAGGGCAAATAATAGAAGCCATAGCAAGTAAAGTAGGCTGCATCGAAGGTGAAAGAAAAGATGGTACTGCATTTTCTGGAAGCGAAGAAACATTACAAAAAGAAATGAGAGACGCTGGCTTCGATCATAGAGGCCTAGAGAGCATGTATAACGGCATGACCGGTGAAAAATTTGAAGTGGATATCTTTATTGGAGTAGTTTATTACCAACGACTTCACCATATGGTTGCTGATAAACTGCATGCCAGAGCAAGAGGACCTGTCCAAATTTTGACTAGACAACCTACTGAAGGACGTGCAAGAGAAGGTGGACTTCGATTTGGCGAAATGGAACGAGATTGTTTGATAGGTCATGGTGCAGCGCTATTACTTAAGGAACGTCTTTTAGATGAGTCAGACAAAACGGTTGTAATAGTTTGTGATGAATGTGGAATGTTAGCAGTACAAGATCGTTCAAGAGATCGTTTTTATTGCCCTATATGTGGCGACAAGACAACTGTGAGCCG
>JAEORY010000597.1 GCA_016840645.1 Candidatus Borrarchaeota archaeon
TACAACAAGGGGCTTTCTCCTAAAGAAATAAAAGCTAACTCCCTTCTTCCTCATAGGTAATCTCCTCTGGTATCTTTTTTTCTATTATACCACAAGTGTTACCTATGTATCTCAGCCTTAGCACGAAGTTCTGTGAATTCTGTGTTAGATTAATGAAAATGTCCCTTCTAACTGCTGTGTTAAAATGTCCCCATTATGAAAAAGGACATTTTAAGCATGAATCAGAAGGAGAGGCAGAGGTACCATCTTTTACAAATGGTTTTAGATGGGAAAAGCACCTTGAAGGATACTACTGAAAGGATGGGAGTTTCCTACAGGCATGCGAAACGGCTGAAAAAGAAACTGAAAGCTCAAGGGGCCAAAGGGCTAAGCCAAGGAGAAAAGCCAAGGCACGTGCAGCTTCTGAAGCGCAATGGATTTATATGGCATCAGCAGCTGAGAGGGGACATTTTTACTAAGCAGTTAAGGGAACATATTGACTAAGCTTAAACATGGCAAAGGCGTCTTATGTTATGATAGGAAGGGGGCAATGTAGTGACCTGCTGACGGAGAGAGTGCGAAAGAAAAAGCAAGAATTTATATTGACATAGAATAATTAACAAGAAGATAATAAAGAGTTATCACAAAGAAATATTTGGGATTTATTATGCATGATTTTCCTCGTATTGCTATTACCATGGGTGACCCTGCTGGCATTGGGCCTGAGGTAATCCTTAAGGCCTTGTTACGAGATGATGTCTACCAGGTATGCAGGCCTATTGTACTGGGGGATATCAATGTCTTTGGAATGGTATCTAAAAACCTCGGACCACTTTCATTTAACACGATCAAAAGTCCCTCAGAGGTGACAGAAAAACCAGGATTGGTTGATGTTATATCTGTTTCAAATCTCAAGGAGGCCTCATATATTCCTGGGCGACCCACTGTCCATGGTGGAAAGGCCATGGTTGATTATATAAAAAAGGCAGTAGATTTTATCAAAGATGGTCAAGTATCAGCAATGGTTACCTGCCCTATCAACAAAGAGCTTATGCATAAGGCTGGTTACAGGTTTGATGGTCATACTGAGCTTCTTGCAAGCCTTACCAATACAAGGGACTATTGTATGATGCTAGCAAACGAGAGTCTTAGGGTATCGCTTGTAACTATACACTGTGCCTTAAAAGAAGTGCCGCAAAAGTTGAATAAGGGCCTGATATTAAAAACCATTAGACTAACTTGCTGTGCCTTAGAAGAGGATTTTGCTATTAAAAGGCCTCATGTGGCTGTGGCAGGTCTAAATCCTCATGCAGGGGAGGCAGGTTTATTTGGTTTGGAGGATAAACAGATAATACAACCAGCAGTGGATGAGGCCAAGAATGATGGTCTGCTTGTAGATGGACCTTTTCCTGCTGATACCATATTTTATCATGCTAGTAATGGCAAATTTGATGCGGTTGTTGCTATGTACCATGATCAAGGCTTAATTCCTGTGAAATTGCTTAATTTTTCTGATTCAGTAAATATAACCCTTGGGTTACCTATTGTCAGAACCTCTGTTGACCATGGCACAGCATATGATATTGCCGGAAAAGGAATAGCTGATCCTTCCAGTCTCATAGCTGCAATAAGGATGGCCGCAGAAATAGCAAGTGCAAGGCAAAAGGCACAAGGTTGAAAGTACTGGAGTTGCCCTTTGTTTTGATCCTTTACACAATAAACCCAATAAACCCAATAAACACTATAAGCACACATGTCTTTAGCAGATATAATTATCAAAGGGGCGAGGCAACATAATCTTAAGGATATAGACGTTACCATCCCTCGGAACAAATTAATTGTTATTACCGGATTGTCTGGTTCAGGTAAATCAACACTTGCATTTGACACTATCTACGCTGAAGGGCAAAGGAGGTATGTAGAGTCACTTTCCACGTATGCACGGCAATTTTTAGAGAAGATGGATAAGCCGGATGTAGATTCTATTGAGGGTCTTTCTCCTGCTATTTCTATTCAGAGTCGATCGACCAGCAAAAACCCAAGGTCAACAGTGGGTACTGTGACCGAGATCTACGATTACTTGAGGCTTCTATTTGCCCGAATTGGGCATCCCTTTTGTCCCAATTGCGATATTCCCATTACGTCTCAATCAGTCCAACAGGTTGTAGATAAAATAATGACCTTTGAGGATGGGAGCAAGATACAGGTCTTATCCCCTGTTGTGGATGGCAGAAAAGGAGAGCACGCGCATCTGCTTGACCGTTTGAGAAAGGAAGGTTTTGTTAGAGTTGAGATTGACGGTGATATCATGTTGCTTGATTCTGACATCAATTTGGACAAAAAAAAGAAGCATTCTATCAGGGTAATTATTGACAGATTGGTAGTAAACAAAACCATACAAAGGAGGCTCACTGATTCCTTAGAATTGGCATTTACCATATCAGATGGATGGGCAATTGTGGATCTCATTGGTGAGGCAGAGCATCGTTTTAGCCAGAGAGCATCGTGCCCAGTATGCGGTTTTAGCTTTCCACCGCTGACTCCCCAGATGTTTTCCTTTAATAATCCCTTGGGAGCATGTGAGGAATGTGGTGGTCTAGGAATAAAGATGTTCTTTGATCCCGATTTAATTGTTCCAGATCCTGGTCTTTCCTTGCGAGAGGGAGCACTTGAACCATGGGCGGGCAGGCATTCGATATATTTTCACCAGATGCTCGACTCCCTTATTCAGCATTACGATATTGATTTATATACACCTTTTTGTGAACTCCCAGAGAAAGTTCAAAATGCATTTCTTTATGGTTCAGAAGAAGAGGAGATTAGATTCTATTTTGACAGAGACGATAGACGCCATTTTTATAAAAAGCCCTTTGAGGGAATTATTCCAAATCTTAACAGAAGATATCATGAGACAGATTCTTCTTTTTCGAAAGAATGGATAGAAAAATTCATGAATATCAGGCCCTGCCCTCAATGCAATGGGGCAAGATTGAAAAAAGAAAGCCTTGCTGTAAAGATAGGTGGAAAATCTATTTCTGATGTAACTTCATTGTTTATTACTAAGGCCCATGAATATTTTCAAGAGTTAAGGATAACAGAAAAAGAAGAGATA
>JAEORY010000598.1 GCA_016840645.1 Candidatus Borrarchaeota archaeon
AAAAACCGCATTAATTGTATAAGTATTGTACATAATTGGGATGGCAGCTGGCATATTAAGATTTGTTTTACCAGTCCAGTTCTAAATGAGCCGGATTATCTTACTCAAGTTTACACAAATCCAAACCAAATCGTCATGGGGGCACTCTTTGCTTTGACGAGGGTCTTGCACTGGCAATGGTCCCAGTGTTGATGTTCCCAATCTTGAAAAGGTACACCGGAGTTTTAACCCTTGGGTATGTTGTATTCAGGGGAGAGCTTGAGGCTTTTATCTATCTTACCCAAGTCATCGGTTGGTTCTCCCTACACCTGATAAGGCAGGGATACGTCGTAGCAATCACTACGGGTGTCTTCTATTTTCAAGCTTTGGGTGATTTGATCCTGCAAGCCCATTATCAAATTGATCAAGTTTTGACAATCGTTTTTATCTTGGGGGCTTTGATGTTCTACTACCTGCTGTACCAATCAAAACTTGTGCCTCGCTGGTTATCCGGTTGGGGTCTGCTTGCAGCAATCCCTTATTTCGTTTCCGGGGATTTAGGCTTATTAACTTTGTTCAGTCCGATGTCGACGGACCAAATGGTTATGGTATTTCCACTAGCCGTACAAGAAATGGTTCTTGCGGTATACCTGAACGTAAAAGGGTTCAACTTATCTGCAGTCGATATTAAATCCACTAAAGTGAGTGTTATTTAAGGAGATGAAAAGTATTAACAAATCCTCTAGAATTTTAGGTGTTGCATTCCTATTTCAGTTTGTAACTTCGTTTTTCAGCACGACCATTATTCTGCCTCAGACGTCGGGTATATCAACCATGAGCCCACCTGAAAACACCGTTGAGAGCCAGATACGCATTGCGAATCATCCTGGGTTAATGATGGTAGACATTCTGAGTTAAATGTTCACTGCTCTTGGCATCGTCTTTTTGGGAGTCATACTTTTCCTGATTCTCAGAAAATTCGGAGAAAAATAGCCACAGTCGCCCTCGGGTTTTATCTTATGGAAGCATCCATCCTGGAGATCAGTAACCTGTAGATTTTATCGCTTCTGCATGTCAGTCAGGAATACCTTGCGGCTGGTCAATCTGAGTACCTGCTTACAATGGGAAAGATGGCTATGGAATCGACAGGGGATGCATATTCACTCCACATGCTACCATTTTGTTATGGCGCTGTGCTGTTTTATTACCTGCTTGACAAATCGAGAGCGATTCCGCAGGACTTATCTTTATGGGGCCTGATAACGATTGTCCCATTCATGTAGGAATTCCGATAAGTATTTTGGGTTATGAAATTCCATTTTTCATATATCTGCCCTATGTCCCTTTTGGAATTATTATTGGCTTTTGGATTCTGTTCAAAGGTTTCAAAAAGGGCCAGAATCAAAGTAACTTTGTAAGCGTCTAAAGAAGCTTTACCAGACGCTTACATGACAAAAACAACGATATAAAAAGATAGGAAAAGGATGAATTAAACAAAAATCCAGCGCGAATCAAAAATCCTCATTAATGGTGCTTCAGGTTGGTAGGCACAGCTTCTGTTCAAATCGCCAAATTTTATGGTGCAAAAGTTATCGATGAATGTAGTACCTCAAATCTGGATTTGGTTAAATCGCTTGGAGCGGATTGGTTAATAGATTACACCAGAGAAGATTTCACTCAAAACAGCTAGACTTATGACATCATATTCAACACTGTCGGAAAGAGTTCTTACAAGCGCTGTGAGAGGTTGCTGATACAAAATGGTGTTTATCTTGACGCGGCTGATGCACACACGGTTTTTTTTAAAGTTTGGACTTCCACATTTGGTTCCCAAAAAGCTATTTTCTCTGCCACTGGTTTGTTACAAGCGGATGAGTTGGCTGGTGATTTGATTTTACTAAAAGAGCTGGCTGTGTCGGGTATGATACAGGTTGTCATCGATTGCTGCTATCCATTAGAACAAACTGCTGAGGCAAACAGGTTTGTTTAAACAGGACACAAAAAAGGAAATGTAGTTATAACTGTCTGAGAACTGAGTCTGAATTTGTTCAATAAGTAATGCCAGTGCAAATTAATGCCTATTTGAGTCGAAATAATCATTCAACAAAGTAACGCCAAAGTAACTCAATTTTCCTACCGCGGGAACCCCTTAACGGGGATTAAAATTCGGATCGCATAACGTTGTGATACATACCTGTGAAGTTAATAGATCGCCGAAAGGGTCGCGCCGCGAAGAGTCCTTTAGGGGTTGCATCCATCTCTGCTGGGTACAAGTTTTTAAGACCCGATCCAAATCATCCTTGGAACGGGTTTTATCATCAATTTGTTTTGATCATCGAGAAAAACAGGAAGGATTGGATGAATATTTTATAGATGTCTCGATGTCTATTTGGATGTTAATTCAAATGTTCCGATATTTGACTTACTAATTCAGGGATATCCACGAACATTACCTACCGCTCTCCGGGGCGCCATAATCGCTTATCCAAACCACTTTTCCTGCTTCGTTCAGTAACACGGATGTATGTCCGGGCTCGCCGGAAGCGACAACCCATTGAAGTACATCGTAGGCTTCAGTTACAACCTTATTGCTGTCGCTAAGTAGGGGAATTTCACCAACATCATATTCGGCAGCCATTTCTCGTAATTCCTATTGTGAGTCAAAGGCAATACTAAGCAATTGGACATTTTACCCACCAAATTCCTTCTTCAACTTCAAGTAAAGTGGGTCAGTTCTGAAATTTTCCCAATCATCATTGTTTTCTACATGTTCCCATTTGATTTGTTCATCTCTAAGAATTTTTTCAAGAAAATTCAAAGCTTCATCCCTATCATCGGCTAATGCCAAACTACAAGCGAGATTGTATGCTTTCCCACTCATCCTATAACATAATCGACCATTGATAATTGCTTTTTCAAGGATTGATCGATCATGGTTTTTTCTCCAATTTTTACAAAGTAATGAACAACTATTAGACAATCCATTTGCCACCGTCTCCCGCACACCTGGCTCCTCATCATCACCGAAGCGCGCCACCAACTCATCATAGGCCGCTATACCGTCTTCTTCGCGACCCAGGCTTCCGAGGGCAACTCCCTTGTTATATAG
>JAEORY010000599.1 GCA_016840645.1 Candidatus Borrarchaeota archaeon
TATATTGAGCGCATCTTGCTACATATTTAGGAATCAAAATTGAAAGCATTCTTGCTTTATAACCGATAACAGAGTTAACATCTGTTGCTTCACGCTCTTTCTCAGAAAGTGTATTTGCAATACTATCCCAAATAACAACAGAAGGAATATCTACAATCTTTTTCTGCTCTTTAAATAAACAAAGACCCTCAAGAAATTTAAATACTTTCTCAACTGTGATATCTGAATATGGTTTAATAAGGGGGCGTCTGACTCCTAAATTTGATAATCGTATTGTTGTAGTAGCTTCTTCTGAATCTAGAAAATGACCAATAAATCCTGGTTGATTTCCATATAATTCCTGTGCCTTAGCCAACACTTGAATTGCAAGCATGCTCTTACCGCTACCAGGTTGACCAACAACGATATCCAATGCCCCAATAGCCACACCGCCGCCCAAAACGGCATCTAATATATCAATGCCCGTAGGAATTGTACTTTTAATTCCTGAATCGGGAGCCATATCGACTTTATCTTCAAGAAAAGATGAAAATTCAGAATATAATTCTTTAGTTTCATCATCAACAGTAACAGCTTTTCTTTTAGCTTTTGGTTTTGCAATTTCAATAGCAGGTTCTTCTTCTTCTAAATTCAATTCAACGCTTTTCAAAATATCTTCAGCATCGACATTCTCTAATTCAACTTTTTCATTTGACATTGCTTTTCCTCCAATTATTTAACCATGGCATTAACGCCTGGGATTTCTATATCAGTATAATCCGATAATTCATGTTTTTCAATTTGATCTTTGAATTTTTGTTGTTCTTCTTTGAATTGCTCGACTCTTGAGGCTACCTTTCTAATATCAATCATTTCTTCAATATCTTCAATACCTTCTTTAACTTCAAGTTTATTGCGCAAGTCAATTTCTTCCCTTACGCTTTTTGTTATCTCTTTTCTCATTTCTAATAATGAAGTAAATAATTGGGTGATTGTTTTAACTTTTTCTTCAAAAAATCTGATGTAACGAGCATCAAGAGATTTAGGAATCAATTTATCAATGTTTTGTTTGATTCCGTTTAATTCCGTAATCATCTCTTTAATAGCATCTCGATGATCTTCAAACTCTTTTAAGAGCTTCTCAACATGTTCTTTTTCCAACGAAATCCCTCCAAAAAAATATATTTATAATTTGTTCTAAATAACTCATTTAGGAGCTTTATCTGGTTTTTGAAATGGAGATAATTTTACCATTTCGTAACTAACGATTGCATAAACAATTCTATCCCATGTTTTTCTGGTGAATGGTCCGTCTGGCAAATCATTGCCTCTTAACCATCCTTCACCAGGTCTTGATTTCCTTGCTGTAGCTGAACATCCCAGATAATTATCTCCATCCTTTTTTTCAACTGCAACTATAGTATATTGATTTTCTTCTGTATAAATTGTATATGTTCTAGATTGTTCTTCCGGACTTCCATGCCCGGCAGGTCTTTGAACAAATTCATCAACATTTCCTGGATAGATCAGTTCTTTAAGCCATTGTTCTAATTGATCTATTTTTGTCATTACCCTTTCTTTTCCTATGTCTGGGTTTACACTCATTGTATTTCTCCTTTATATTTCACATGAACCAGTTGCACAAACAACTTGTGAAGCATCAAGATTGCTATCAACTTTTTGTTGTGCTATGTATTCTCTTGCTTGTTCATCTGTCACCTGATTCAATATTTGACCTTCTCTTGAACCGTCACGATATACTGTTACCCCTTTTAGATCATGAATATACTCTAACAACAGATTACTTAGATCTTCTTGTGTAGTCGCTTTAGGAAGGTTGATTGTTTTACTTACAGCACCATCACAATATTTTTGACATGCTACTTGCATTTCAAAATGATCCTTTGGATCTAGATCATATGAATCAACAAACCAATCGGGTGTTTCTTCGCCTTTTTCAATTATCTCTTGATATTTTGGATGAATATACATTCTATCGCTTACTCTATCTTTTCTAATCATTGCTTTTGCAAAAAGAGGTTCGATTGCGCTTGTAAAATCTGCAAGTAATGAAATTGTTCCTGTTGGTGCTAGAGCCATTGAAGTACAATTTCTAACACCATATTTTTTAATATCCATTCTCAATTGAGCTGGAAGTTTACGAATAAATGAAGCTTTACCATATGGAATTGGGTCAAATTGAGGGAATGCTCCTTTCTCAATTGCTAATTCCATTGATGCTTGATATGTTGCATCCCTGATAAACCTCATTAGTCTTTCAGTTTCTGCTACAGCTTTATCAGAGCCATATCTAAGTTTCTTTGCAAACAAATATTCAGCAAGACCAATAACACCAATACCAATTCTTCTTGATTTATGTGCATTGATATCAATTTCTTTTAGAGTATATTTATTAACATCAATAACGCCATCTAGAAATCTAACAGCAATCTTAATTGTTTGCTCTAATTTTTTCCAATTTGTATTTACATTGCCTGTAATAAAATTAGGAAGAACCAATGAACCCAAATCACAAACACCATAAGGACCCAAAGTAGTTTCACCACATGGATTTGTACCAAGGACAGGTTCAAAATAATATGAATTGTTCTTTTGAAAATTTGACCAGTTTAAAAGACCCGGTTCAGCATATTCAACCATATTATGAACAATTTTATTCCATATATCTTTTGCTTTAACTCTACCATATTCTTTCTGCTTAAATTTAAATGTCCAATAATCATCCCCTTCAACTTTTTCAAGAAAATCATCTGTTACTGATACTGAAATATTGAAGTGTGATAATTTTCCATGAACCATTTTTGCATCAATAAAATCAATTACTTCTGGGTGTGAAACATCAACATGTGCGATAGCTGCTGCCCTTCTTGCACCACCACTTTCAATTGTATGTGATACTGAATCGGCTGCTTCAATGAAACTAACAAGACCTGATGATTTTCCACCCTTTCCCAAAATCGGGTCATCTTTAGGTCTTAGAGGAGTAAAATTACATCCAACTCCCCCGCCTTCTGACCATAGAATTAATGAATCTTTAATAAACTGGCCGATTTCTTCAATACTATCTCCAATA
>JAEORY010000600.1 GCA_016840645.1 Candidatus Borrarchaeota archaeon
AGATGATGTGCTTCTCTATGCAGTCAAAGGGATATCGGATCTTATTACGATCCCTGGCTTCATAAACCTTGATTTTGCAGATGTTAAAAGGGTTATGGAGCAAATGGGAACAGCCCTTATGGGCACAGGGACAGCGAGTGGTGAAAATAGGGCCCTTGAGGCTTCCCAGATGGCCATTAACAGTCCTTTGTTAGAGGATATCTCAATAGATCAGGCAAGGGGAGTTCTCATCAATATGACTGGATCTAAGGGAATGACTATGGAGGAAGTTATGGAAGGATCTTCATTCATTAAAAACGAGGTCCATGCTGATGCAGAGATTATATGGGGTATGGTCTTTGATGATACTATGGAAGATGAGATGCGGATAACAGTTATTGCTACTGGCATAAGCAAGGCAGTGGATAAAAAGATTATTAATTTACGGGATATTTCACCTGAGGAAGTAGATGATAATTGGACTGTAAGAGTAAAGGAAGACCTTGATAAGCCAACATTTCAGAGGCAGTTATCTGAGGAAGATACTGATTTTCTCCTAAAAGATAAAGATTTAAACTCTGGGAAAAAGGGTATTTTACAAAGGGTTTTTCAAAAGGAAAACCTTGAGTATCCTACTTTTTTAAGGAAGCAGGCAGATTGATTGCAAATTGAAAATTGCTACCCTTTATAAGAATAGACTTGCTAAAGAGAGAGGTACCGTAAAAAAGGATTGGGGTGGCAAGATATCTGTGGCCTTGATCTATCCTAATTATTATCGGGTTGGCATGTCCAATCTTGGCTTCCAGGTAGTCTATGGGATACTAAATGAAAATCCTGCGATAGTGGCAGAAAGGGTATTTCTGCCGGAACAAGAAGAATTATTGCTCTATAGAAGAACAGATCAAGCCCTCCTTTCTATAGAGTCACAGAAACCGCTGCAAGTATTTGATTTTTTAGCATTTTCCCTTTCATTTGAGAATGATTATCTCAATATCCTCACCATACTTGATTTAAGCAAGATTCCAATTATGCATAAGGATAGGGGAGAAAACTATCCCCTCATCATTGCAGGGGGTGTAACGACCTTTATGAATCCCGAGCCCCTGGCCAGCTTCATAGACTGCTTTCTTATTGGTGAAGGCGAGGTGATTTTGAAAAAATTTTTTAAGGTCTACTTCGATTTTCAATTATCAGCAAGTAAAAAAGAGAAGGTCCTGAGAATTTTAGCACGTGAGGTTGAGGGGGTTTACTGCCCCTCGTTTTATCAGATTACCTACAAGGGGGATGGATCAATCCGCTCTTTTACACCTTCCATCCCATCTATACCCGCTAAGATAAAGGCTGTTAAGCAGATACCCTTTAAGGAACCTTTGTGTCAATCTACAATAATTACACCTTTAACAGAGTTCTCTGATACTATCCTTGTAGAGCTTAACCGAGGATGTGGCGCTGGTTGCAGATTTTGTGCAGCTGGGTATGTCTACAGACCCCCAAGGATTATAGAAGAGGAACAAATATTTTCATCATTTAAAAGCCTACTTGAAGAAAATACCAGGATTGGACTTATAAGCCCATCGGCCACTGATGTACCCTGGATTGAAGAATTAACCGGGAGCATTCTTGAAAAGGGTGGTGATTTTTCTTTGTCTTCATTTAGGGCAGGTTCATTAACAACTGGTCTCATAAAAAATATCAAGGGAAGTAGCCAAAGAACCTTGACCTTTGCTCCTGAGGCAGGGAGTGAAAGATTACGGAGGGCGATAAATAAGAAATTAACAACAGAAGAGATTTTAGAGGCTATTATACGTATAACAAGAACAGGTTTTTTTCATATCAAGCTTTATTTTATCATTGGTCTTCCAACTGAGACAAGAGAGGATGTAAAGGACATTGTCGGTTTGGTTAAATCCATTCGTCATCATTTAATTAAGGAAAGCAAAGGCAGGAAAAGGATAGGAAGGATTCGGTTAAGTATTAATTGTTTTGTTCCAAAACCATTTACTCCATTCCAGTGGTTTCCTATGGATACTGTTGACTCCCTAAAAGAAAAACAAAAGATGATAAAAAGGGCTCTGTCAGGAGAGGGTGGTATTGAGGTTAGTTTTGATGTTCCAAAATGGGCATATATTCAGACCCTGCTTTCAAGAGGTGACAGGCGAGTAGGGAAGATGTTAGTAACAACATACACCAATAAGGGAGATTGGAAGGCAACGTTTCGATCCTCAGATGTCAATCCAGATTTTTTTGTGTATAGACCGAAGGACCTCAATGAAAAACTTCCGTGGGATTTTATTGACCACGGCATTAAAAAATCGTACTTAAAGGAAGAATATCGTCTCGCTCTTAAATCAATAGAATCTCCTCCATGTAATATTGGTCATTGCACCAGATGTGGGATGTGCAATTAGTACTTCTCTTTATATTTTGAAGGGATATCTTAAACTAAGTTCATAAATCCAAAGAAATTTGCCTTAAAATCAATAACTTGCATTTGGCAGAAGCCGTATTTTGGTACGACGGATTTAACATTTTATAAAATTATCTCTATCATTCTTCAAGGTTGATACGGTATTTTAAGGCATTAAAGAGCAGTGCTCAAAGAGGATGATAGAGGTGTATTTTGGATCTGAATTGACTAAGTGGTGCAGGGAAAGACTTGCTCCTTAAACTGTTCCACAAATATATAGAATTTAGAGATATGTTTCCAAAATCCAAGGCAGGAAAGCTCTTGAGACAAGCAGTAAAAGATGAAGAGCGACGAAGAATAATAGAGAAGGAAAAATAAGTTGAGATTTAAAAGCAAACATTCATGCGTATTTTGGGCGCCACAATACATGAAAATTGATTCTATTTTTGGATCGTATTCTATCTGGCTCACGACAATAAATCACTTTAATGTGTTTAGATAAGCAAAGTGATGAGTGGAAAATTTATAGACTATAACGGCTATATTGTATCATCGCATTAGCGATATCCCTCCTTAAGCTTACAGTATTTATGGGAGGTGAAACTATTAGTCTTCTAATCATATTAAGATGTTCCTCCAGCAATTTTCCATTTTCCATAGCTTCTATTGCCTCTCTAGCGAGGAA
>JAEORY010000601.1 GCA_016840645.1 Candidatus Borrarchaeota archaeon
AAGTAATCCGAAGTTCTTGTAGCATAGTTCTGTATTCTCTTAGAGTAGATACTAAATTTGCTTGGATATTTACAAGTGAAACTTGTTCCTCCTTTAATGTTCTGAGTTTATCACCCAAATCTTTGGAAGAGTTCTCCAACATCTTTTTAACACCAACTAATGTACTTGAGTCTAATGAAGCACTTTGTGTTGGCAACGCTGAAATAATCGTATTTTTTGTATCATCTATATTTAAAGATATTGCTTCTAAATTTTTCGTCAACCTATCAACATATGCTATTTTTAAACTATCAATCGTTGAATGTAATGTCTTCAGATTTTCTTCAGAGTCTCTACTCACCGTACTAAAACCTTTTATTAATTGATCTAATGAATCATTTACTCTACCTTCTAGGACCTCAAATCGACTTGAAAGTTCATCTCTTAATGTCTCAAATTTCCAGTGGATCGTATCATAAATTTCTGAGATTTTTTTACCTGATTCTAACTGATTTTCTTGCGCTTTATTAAAATCAGCTACTAATTCACTTAAGATAGTGTATGTTTTTTCGAATTCATCTAATTGACTTGAAAATTCTGCCGTATATGTTTCTCTCATATTTTGAATGTTTTGATTCGCTGATTGCAATTGTTCAATAATTTTTTCTCTTGATTCACTTGATTCAATTATCATCTGTCTTAAATTCTCAAGTACAGTATCTTCTGTTGTTTTAAAGCGATTTAGCATGCTGTTATTTAAATTTGTTACCTCATTGGAAATTTTTTGGTCAAGTGCTACTAAATTTGCAGTTTGTTCTGTTTTGTCTATACCATATCCTTTAGTATGTTCTTCAAAAACTGTAGAAAGGTTTTCAGTCATAGAACTCATTTTTTCTAGTTGAGTGCCGGTTTTATTCCTAACATCATCAAGTTTAGCAACTAAATCTATCTTCAGCTTGTCAATCCCTTGAGAAGTCTCTTTCTTCATAAGCGAAATTTGATTTTGAGTATTCTCGTTTTTAGAGTTCAATTCAGTAAATTGAGATTCCAATAATTCAACTGTTTGGCCAATCTTTTTTTCTAATTGATCAGTCTGACTTAGTATATCTTTACGAAGTCTGCCAGTTTTTACGGCGCGACTCTTATTATATTTCTCCATCGTTTTCATTATTTCATTTAACGTTTTATTTATTTTATCAAGAGTTGTCCCATTCTTACTAACATCTTTTTCTACCTTTTCTATCCGTTTACTGATCTCAACTATTTTCCTATCGATTAGATCATCTTCGCCTTGATTTTCTTTCGCCGACAATTATATCACCAATTCAGATTAGAATTAATTATTCTATATTTGACGAATGTATATAATAAACATTTGAGAATTTTTGATAAAACAGAAATACAGATAACTAAATATTTGTTAAAATCTATCTCTACTGAGTCTAACCTGTGACATCCTGCCCACCCTTTCGGATGGGGCTTCCAGCTTTCCATGGTGATCTCGTTCCCTCACGGGAAGCGATGCTTCGCCTACGTCTATGGGCTTACGGAAACTTACCAGGTTGCACACGCTGCTCACTCACTATCCTGCCCCTTATTCAGGGGAATTTCTTGCAATGCTGGATAGCGACCTCATGCACGGGCTTCCTTACGCTTACCCCTGTCACTCTGCTGACTGGTCGCTTATGGGAGGATATCCCTTCACCCCATTCGGGGAATTGCGGGTGCGGAGTACAGCACCATACCAAACAGCACTATCACCAAAAAATTATATAAAGCTAGCGGCTTTCATCCCCCACTTTTCGGAAGGGGACTTCCCGCCGCATACGTTAAAAAATAAATAGACAGATCAATATATTATGCAATTCGTTAACTTGATGTTGAAAGTTTTGCATTTCCTATTGTGATTATAGTCAATCACCCCCTAGCAAGTTAGGGGGCTTGTTCCGTGAGGGGCGAGAGTAATTGGTTGATTAGCCTAAGAGAGGTCGTGGTGAAACACACATGGCGGTATCTAAGTTATCAGCAGAGTTAAAGAACACACCAAGGGATGCTTCTCTAGTCCCTTGCTCTGTAAACGGTGGTTTAAACAGAGAGGAAACTCTCAGTGATCATCGTAGAGTACTGACTGATAACCTTGGCGAAGAGAACCGACCTCCTGTAACGCAGGTTAAAGGAGGAGATAGGACTTGAGAGTACCTATCTACGTGTTGAACATCAGGGGGCAACCCCTGATGCCTACCACACAACATAACGGCAAGCAATTGTTACAAGAAGGAAAGGCTACAGTTGTAAAATGGTGTCCTTTCACCATTCAGTTGAACTATGCCACTGGAGAGGCTACACAACTGATTAAATTAGGAGTGGATATCGGATTTACGAATATTGGATTTAGCGCCAAGACTGACAAACTAGAAGTCATCAGTGGGACTTTGAGCTTGCGACAGGATGTGTCTAACAAGCTAGAGGAAAGACGCAGGTATCGTAGAACTCGCAGAGGCCGATTAGGGTATAGACCACCACGATTAAATAATCGTACGCGTCCTGAAGGATGGTTAGCACCTAGTACTCAGCATCGACATGACTCACATATTCGATTAGTTGAAACACTTGCAATGCTACTTCCTATAACTTACAAAAGGATAGAGACTGCGAATTTCGACACACAGAAAATGCAGTACCCAGAAATTACAGGCGTAGCATATCAGCAGGGCACACTTCAAGGCTATGAAGTCAAAGAATATCTATTAGAGAAATGGGGGCGAAAGTGCGCCTATTGTGGTAACACAAACATCCCTTTAGAAGTCGAGCATATCGTCCCGAAAAGTAGAGGTGGCACGGATCGCGTGTCGAATTTGACGATCTCATGTAGGAACTGTAACCTTGAAAAAGGCACTCAGACCGCCAAGGAGTTTGGGTATCCAAACATCCAGCAACAGGCAAAGACGTCATTAAAAGCACCAACATGTCTGAATACTATTCGCCAGAGGATAGTAGAACAGTTAGGTGCAGAACATACGTACGGATACGTCACTAAATACCAGCGTAACAAGTTAGGGCTGGAAAAGTCTCATGTTAATGATGCGTTTGT
>JAEORY010000038.1 GCA_016840645.1 Candidatus Borrarchaeota archaeon
AGATTAAGGCATATACCGAAAGAGAAACTCCACAAATCACAACTATTCAAGAAAATGTGGTTGCAGGTATTCCTGGTGTTGATACAGTGTTAGCAAAACGGCTTTTACTGGAACTAGGAACGATTGAGAGAATATTTAGTTCTGATGAAGAAGAGCATTTAAAAGAAATTAAAGGAATTGGTCCAAAATTAGCCGCAATAATTAGAGAGATCGCTATTTCTGAATATACAGAATGAAAAGTTAAGAGAAAAACTTTAGAGTTGAATTGAATCACAAATATATACTCAAACATCTGATTTTGTTACACTTCAATGAAATCTTTTGCTACAATAGAGGGCGAAAAACATGGAAAATGAGACTTCAGAAGAAAAACGCGTGAAGCAGTGCCCAAACTGCAAGACTTTCGTGCAATATGATTACTCAGTGTGTCCATCATGTGGGCATTATTTTGATGTACCGAAGAGTGAAAGAAAATTCGTAAGCACACCAGCAAGAAGTCCGCAAATAGGGAGACCCCGTAATATCAATGTCATTATGCTGATGTATTTCTTCTTTGCGGCGTATATGCTCATAAACGGCGCTACAGCAATGATTTTTTTAGCAGCAGAAGGAGGAATTATGGGGGGCTTAATTCTCGTAATTGTAGGAGTTATAGATCTTGTATTGTCATTGCTTACTCGTAGAAGACTTAGAATCGCTTATTTAGCAGGTCTAGTTATCGGAATCCTAGAAACAGTTGGACTTGTTGGACTTACCGGGCTATATGTGATTCAAACAGGAGATACACTTATTGCATTACCCATGTTCGGGTTGATATTTATGAAAGCTATAATTGTATTTTTGTTACTTCGTGAGAAGAACTATTTCACTGAAGGGTTTAGAAAACAGGAATTACCTGTTAAAGAAAGTATCTCAGGAATACCTGCGACTATATCGTCGTATCAAACAGAATCTACGGAACCTGTAGCACTTGAATATTCAGCTGAATCTTTAGATCAGGAAATCAAGACTTATTTAAATTCGGCAAAAAATTCATGGAAGATTGCTGAAAAATCTTACAAGAATGCTGTCTGGGTGGAATTCGTTCTTCGTGCTGATGATGCAATCAATTCTCTAATCAAAGGACGCTACATTCAACTATTTGGTCCAATAAAACCTAGCATGTCTATAATTCCAATGGTCGAAGCAATTCGGTTGCGGGGATATCAACTGCCCGAGCGTGAGGATTTTGAGAAATGGATTAACTTTCGTGAAAATATAGCAAAAGGCATAGAAAAACTGGAAGTAGCAGAGATTGTAGACGCTTACCCATTTTATGATCAAATCTTCGATAAACTCGGACTTAAGTGATCATTTGAATTTATAATATTTGATTTTTTCTTATTTTTTTATAAAGCCAGTTCCTTTTAACAATAAATTAAGTATGGTGAGAAGTGTGTCACAGAATACAATAAAACTGGGAGATTACATTTTGCTAATGCATGGAAGGAAAAAACGTTGGCTTGTAAAGGTTGAGGAAAACAAAGAGTTTCATACACATATTGGCATTATCAACATCGGAAATGTGGTTGGAAAGCCCTATGGTTCTCCAATTATGACCTCAAAAGATAAACAATGCTGGATCTTCCAACCTGTTCCTTTTGATTACGTTCATAAGTTTCGGCGTCCAACTCAGGTATTGTATCCAAAAGACATTGGACTCATTTTGATGATGACAGGAATAGGTCCTGGCAGTCGTGTGGTAGAAGCAGGAACTGGCAGCGGTGCCCTGACGTCAGTTTTGGCATATTATGTTCGTCCAAATGGAAAAATATTCACTTATGAAAAAAGAGAAGATTTTTTTGAAATTTCAAGTGAGAATATTGCAAAAGCAAAAGTGTATGATTGTGTTGTTCAATATAATCAAGATGTAATGGAAGGAATTGTGGAAAAAAACGTCGATGCTGTTGTGATTGATCTTGATACCCCTTGGTTAGTTGTTCAAACTGCAAAGCATGCTCTTAAAGATGGGGGTTATTTTGTCTCTTTTAGTCCAACGTTTAATCAAATAGAAAAAACCGTTAGCAAACTTGATGAAGAAAATTTCCATGATATACAGACACTTGAATGCTTTTCTAGAGAAATTAAAACAAAAGAAGGTGCTACACGTCCAAACAAATTTACATCTCACCATACGGGATATTTGACTTTTGCAAGAAAAACTGCAGCTCAGTTAATAACTTGAATTAAATTAAAATCATGTATTTCTACTTATTCCTTATTCAATAAGGACAACTTTTTTACTCTACCGTCTAACGATAAGAGGAATTCGTCATTTTCAATAATTGACCACGCGCCAACTTTCTCCAGATTGACCTCGTGGCGACTTGCAATGTCTTTGAGACCAAAGACTACATCCTTGCCTTCGACCGTTATTCGATCTACTCCTTCAATACCGCTAATTTCCCTAGGAGTAACAAAAACAACTTTTTTCCAACTTTTTGAGCTTTTATTCGCAATTTCTTTTAATTCAAAAGGCCTGACTTTAGCACGTTCAAATGATGTATTAAGAGTTTTTTTCAGGGCATTTTCAAGAATTTCGAAGTTTTTGGGATCAACTAGATTTTTTCCATCACCGGTTTCAATATAAACCATCTCTTCATTACGATCTAAAATGCTAGAAATGCGTGTAATAGGTTTAATTAGTTGATACGAGAATGCACTTCCATTTTCTACTAGAAAGGGCTTATCAATAAATTCTAAAACGATATGAAACAGATTGGGATTTAGTTTGAAGACCTGTGGAATATATTTTTTATCATAGTCTTCTGAATTAAGCGCAGTTTTTAATCCTTTTTTTAAGGTTATTAAGCCTAATCTGGAAGGAAGAGGATCAACCACCTTGTATTTTTTCCATATTTTGCCGTTAAGAGGTTTTAAAGCCCAAAGATCAGCGAACTGACTTCTTGAAAAAGCGTTTATATTTAATGCATTTAAAAGATCGATATTTTGCTTGAGTCCTTCATATTCTTTTATATTATAGCCCCATGATTCAATCAATTGCTGCAAATCGCCTAGTTGTACGCCTTCAATTAATTTCTCTAGTATTTGGGCATTTACGGAGATTTTTTCTTCAGTCACCTTTTTTTGGGTTGTCTTTTTTTTCTTTTTCTTCGCCCTAGGCAATTGAGTCCCTCCTTTTTTATGGCTCATCCCTGTTTTATGTTTTTTTTGGTTCTAGGATTTTAGTAAACAGTTTGAAAAAGCCCCAATAAAACCAATTTCATCTATTATATGTCAATCTTAGCAATGAATGAAGCTAACTGTACCAAAAAAAATAAGGTAAAATCTCAAAAAATTTAGCCTTCTAGGTAAAGATCATCGGAACTGTCTTTAGGGATCGTGAGTTCAACTTCCGAATTCTCAGTTTTTATTGTTTCAGCTCGATGTTAATAACTTGAAGTCTTCTTTTACAACTATTTTAGGCTTCCTAAAAGCAGTCAAGAATAAATGAGGGGATAAGGTATTGCTGGATTTAACTGGCACTTACTGGTTTAAAGACCGTAATTCTTGGTGTATGGGCTACTTCTTCTATCAGTTTTTCCGAACGGAGTTCTTCTAACAAAACCTTCGCGGTACTTACTCGTAATCCAAATTTTTCAGCAATCAAAGTTGGTGAAATATATTTCAGTTTTGGCAATTCGGCTTTTATAGACTTAATTAAATCAGCTTCAAGGTGTATTGAACGTTTTGTTTTTTCTATAGCCTTCGGTTTCTCGCCCCATTTTTTCTTATCGAGTTTACTAATTGGTTTTTTCTTTTGTCCTTTGCCCACTGGATAACCTCCTCTAAATATCGGGGATATTGATATGGAGTTCAAACAAACTCGCTTCGTGGACTACCACCTTACAAGTAGGCTGGCTTCCTGAATCATCCATTCCCCAGCGGGACATGTCAAACAGGCTCAACGGGCAGTCCCTGCCCTGAACGTGATGTGAATTTGAGAACTGGCGAGTGTGACCTCAGCTCAATTCTACGTACGGTCTATACGAAACAGTTCTTAAAGGTTACGGAGTATCGTTAAACTGAAAAAAGAAAAAGACGCAATTCATCACCCCAACACGTTGAGGGGGCTTCTTGCGGAGGAGTGATAAACTTTTCTAATTAACTATTTAACTCCTAGAAGATAGATACATGAAACATATAGAGAAAAGGAACAGATATCTGTGGATATAGTTTTAGTTTATGGTGACTTATGTTACTTTATCTAGTATTTCTTAATGGATATATGAAAAGCCTTTTAATGGAGCTTTATGAAAGATATAAAAGACGCTTTGTAGTTTTGATTTCACACATTTTTATATATAAAAAGGATTCACTCTGATTTATGGAGGTTTAAACATGTTTGCCGCACCAGGATTGGGATATGACCGTGCAATCACAATATTTTCTCCAGATGGAAGATTATTCCAAGTTGAATATGCAATAGAGGCAGTAAGAAGAGGAACGACTGCTATTGGAATTAAGGTGGATGGAGTAGGTGTTGTTTTGGCCGTTGAAAAACGCATTCTCAGTAAACTTGTAGAAGCAGATAGCATAGAAAAAATTTTTAAAATCGATGAGCATATTGGTGCTGCTATAGCTGGCCTGACAGCAGATGCACGGATCTTAATCAATCAAGCGCGAATTAACTCTCAAATTAATAAGCTTACTTATGACGAACCAATTACTGTTGAAGTGTTAACAAGGAAAATCGGTGATTTAAAACAACTTTACACACAACACGCAGGTGTGAGGCCATTTGGTGTAAAATTGCTTATTGCGGGTTGTGATGATACAGGATCGCATCTATTTATGACTGATCCGTCAGGGACTTATTGGGGTCATCGAGCTGCAGTGATTGGGGCGGGCGCACAAACAGTTACAGAAGTTTTGGAACAAGGCTATGAATCTACTTTAGATATGGATGGTATAATATTATTAGCATTAAATGCGCTAAAACAGGTTATTGAAGCTGAACTAGATTCAACTAAGGTTGAAATTTCTTTAATTAATGAAGTTGATAAGAAACTTAAGAAGGTTTCTGACGAGGAGATTACCAAATATATAGAGCGTATGTAGGCTGTTTTTATGGGACTTCGCAGAGATACACGTATTCTTAAATGGGAAGACTTAGTTATAGCACGACTAATAACTCGTGGAGAACGATTTGAAATATTAGTAGATCCTGATTTAGCACAGGATTACAGATCAGGAAAGGATATAGATATACGTGAAATCCTTGAGGGAGATATTATTTTCGAAGACGTTCGTAAAGGGCTAAAGGCATCTGAAGAAAAGCTGCAAGAAATATTTGAAACTAATGATCCTTTCGAAATTGCAAGAACTGTTTTAACTGACGGTGAAATCCATCTAACTTCAGAGCAACGAAAACGGATGCTAGAAGAGAAAAGAAACCAAGTTATAGATTATATCGTCAGAAACAGTATAAATCCGCAAACTAAGCTTCCACATCCTCCTTCACGAATCGAACGTGCTATAGATGAGGCAAAAGTATCAATAGCTCCATTTCAGGAAGTTGAAACTCAAGCAAAAAGAATCGTTAAAGAAATCTCGGCACAGATCCCGATTCGAATGGAAAAACTTCAATTTGCAGTGAAAATACCTGCTGAGTTCACAGGAAAGGGTTACGGTATCGTATCTCGATTTGGAACTATCAAAAAAGATGAATGGCAAAATGATGGGAGTTGGGTTGCGATTATTGATATCCCAGCGGGACTTCAGAGCGCACTTAAAGATGAAATCAACCATCTTACGAAAGGTCGGGCTCAAATAAAAATAGTAGAGGATAAAAAATAAGAGAAGGTCTTTAAATTATGTCAGTACTTTTTAAAAATCGGCAATTAGTAGTACCAGGTGAATTACTCGCTGAAGGCGATTTTAGGGCTGGTGAGGGGGCATATCGAGAAAATGGTAAGATTATTGCATCCCTAATTGGATTAGCAGCACTCAAAGGAAAGACGATTTATGTTACTGCTTTGGCAGGATCGTATATACCCTATATAGATGACATCGTAATTGGGAAAGTGTATAATATCTCTCTAACTTCGTGGCATGTGGACATCTGTTCGCCTTACGCTGGCATTCTGCATATTTCAAATGTCATAAGACGACCATTTAATGCATCAAAATCGGACCTTAGGGAGATATTTGACATAGGAGACATCATTGTCGCAAAAGTAATCGCATTTGATCGACTCCAAGATCCTGCGCTAACAGTAAAAGGCCGAGACCTTGGAAAATTGAGAGGTGGCACAATAATTGAAATACCTCCATCAAAGATACCTCGACTGATTGGACGTAAAGGATCTATGATCAACATGATTAAAGAGCAAACTCAAGCAAGAATTGCTGTTGGTCAAAATGGCAGGATATGGATTTTAGGTCAGGAGGCTGGGGATGAGATTCAAGTTATCCGCGCCATTAGAAAGATAGAGAGGGAAGCCCATACAACTGGTCTAACAGACAGAGTTCGTGAATTATTTGTTGATTAGATCGATCCATTAACGCCCTCAATTCTAACCTTTGTTTTTTCTTATTGAACTTCTACTCAGAGAAATTGGATATTATTATTTAAATTAAAAAACAGCATTTTATGAGAAGCAAAGTAAGGCGATTTAGATGAGCGAGATTACAAAGGTGCAAACAATTTTTGAAATTGGTGAGAATTCTGCGATTGGCGAATTATATCGTATTAAGGCACCTCTTACTTACGCAGCGATATTAGACATCCTTCCTCACACTGACAAAGCATCTGTATACAAAAATGCACAGATAGCTATTCGAATACCTGGCACAATAGGATTAGAAAAATCAACAAAAGAAATTGATAAGGGCGATATTGCTTATTGGCCCTTAGGAAAAAGTATATGTGTCTATTATGATAAGATTGAGCCATATAGTCCGGTAAACATTGTAGGCAAGATATTAGAGGGATTAGACTATTTTAAGGATGTCAAAACTGGTAGGACGGATATTACAATCAGAAAAAAAGAGTAATGGAATTTTTGAAATTGGCTCTGTTACATTCTACATTTAACTTATGCGGCGGGAAGTCCCCTTCCGAAGGGTGGGGAGGATGTCACGAGCTAAAACCACGAATTACATACTAATTTTGCAGTGAACTACCATCCAACAAGTTGAATGGCTTCTGCCCTCACGAACCATTATGCTTATCCAACACGGTTGAATACACAGCTGGCGCGATCATCGACAGTTCGGGGTTATCCACTGAACCCCCCGTTCCTAAAGGAACACTTTGGGTATGGCATCTCAGCCTACAGGGACTCGTCCTTTGCGATCCTATCGGGAGTCTTGTATCCCTGCTTTCCCCCAGATATTCATTAAGCATAGTATACCTAAAAGCGTATTTAAAGATTAGGGACTGCGGTGAAAGTGAAAAAAACGCAATTCATCCACCCTACAAGTAAGGTGGTCTTCTTGCGAGATATGATTATAAATAAATAAAAAAGCGAGAGATTATAATATAGACAACAACTAAAAAAGATTCATTTGTTCGTTTGGATTGTTAACTAGCGAACATCTACAAGTGCACGTTCTGCCTCTTTTAATTTGCGATTCTCATCTTGAGGGGCTTCGATAATAAATCCGGTACTATCACTTTCTTCGCACTCTACAAGTAATTCCATAATGCCTATTGGCTTAATTCGCGTGATCTTTGAAGTAGTGCGTATTTTAAGGCAAGGAGAATCAATTATAACTCTATTAAAGGGATAATTTAAGGACTTAGATAGAGCTACATTCGCATTTTCAAACGCTGAAGTTTGTTTGAAGGAATACGGATTATTAATCAATTCATTTGATTCTTCAGAAATATAAGATGTCTGAGATAACGATGCAATATTAGGTATATCTGAAGATGAACCAATCCAAGTAACCATGGTGCCTTTTTTCGCACGTGTTGTTTTAACTAGTTTTGCGGCTTTCAAGATTGCGATAATATCATAAATTCGACGTCTAGCCATGTCTAATTCTTTAGCTAATTCAAGATTGATGATGCCTTCTTCTCCTGCGGACTTTATAATTTCAATTGCATGCTTTGCAAGTTCAAATAATTTCAATCTGTTCACCCAAAGAGAGCACAATTTTGTGCATTGTACAACATAAAATATACTATAAGAAGAACTTAGTACTAAAGGATTGTGCAGAACTATTTTTTGAACTACCTATGTTTTTTCTATATTATAAAGTTTTAAAGACCGGAATACACGTAACTGACAGATTAAATTTAAACGACAATTTGAAAACGACATATATTTCCAATCAAATCAGCGAAAAATCTCATTTCAAGAGACAATTGAAAATCGTATCACAATAGTGTGAATTTGGATAGAAATTCCTGATGTGCTTTATCTAAGCTTTCAAGATCTCCAATGTCAAGATATTTAGTTTCTGTTTTAAACCCATAGAGTTTTTCTCCAGCGGATATTACTTTTGGAAAGATTTCTCTTTCAAGACTCATAGGGCGATCAGATGGAATGTATTCAAAAATCTTCGGTTCGAGTACATACAAACCAATGTTCATAGTAAGTTGAATATTTGGCTTTTCACGCCAATTTAATATTAGATTATCGGTATTGGTATCAATTACACCATATTTAACAGGTAAGAAATAAGGTTTCAAAGCAACTGAGCCTATCCCTTTCTTGCTATTATGAAAATCAATCATGTCTGAAATATTGACTTCAATTAGTATATCGCCATTTATCAGCACGAAAGTATCGTTAATAAATGATTCCGCAGTTTTAAGTTGCCCAGCGGTGCCAAGCGGACGTTTACCCCGTGCATACTTAATAGTAATGTCCCAATCTTCACCCTCATTCAGATAATCCTCGATACATCGTCCCAAATATGCGGTTGCTATAATGATCTCGTCAATTGCCGTGCTTTGACGCAAATAATTAACAATATGTTCAATAATTGGTTTATCACCTACTGGAAGCATAGCTTTTGGCATGACATAAGTTAACGGACGTAGTCGTGTCCCTAATCCTCCAGCTAAAACCACTGCTTTCATGTACTTTGCCTCAACATTAAATTTGTATTCTTGGAAAAGTAGCTGCAATATAAAATAGTTTTGCATCATTCAATAATGAATCAAGAAAACAAAGAATCAAAAATATAGGAAAGACGAAGTGGATATTATTGCTTATAATAAAGAAACCGCTTCCACTTGTACCTCTGAAACGTCTTCTAATTCCAGAAAGGCGTTTTCAATGGCATCAGTACCTCCAGCAACATCCTCCAGCACGATTGATACTTTTAGCGCCACAAGACCGAAGGCAATAGGCTCTTCCTTAACTCCACGAAGAGTTGCTTCTGGGGGCATTACGTTTTCTAATTCATTTTTTAGATTTTCTAAGTTTATATCCACACTCGCAGGCATTACTTTCATCAATGCTAAAACTTTACCCATTAAATTTACCTCCATTAGATTTTATTACATAAAGATACACTTATGGTCCTTCAAAGCCGCATTTGGGACATCTATAATTTCTACCGAAGCTTCGGCAACGCATGCATCTAAAAATTGTTATATCTCCACAATCTGGGCACGAGAAACGTACACTTCCGATGTCTTCTGGCGAAATTAGATGACCGCAACAGGAGCATTTAGGCATTTCAATTTGGCTCATTATGTCACCTCCTAAAACGCACAAAATTTGCGCATCTGCTCTTTCTATGTTTATCTAAAATTTTCGAGCATGTAAAAGATATATCTTAATTAAATAATGCATGAGATAAGTATAGATAATTGTAATAGGAAATCCTACCATTTCTTTCTTTTTTATTCTTTTCGTACTAACAAATTTCCTGAATAAAACCTATAACTAACGTATTCTACAATAAGCTACCAAGAATTAAAGGACTTAATAGATTAAGAATCCTAAAATCGATGCGCTTTTCAGGAAAAACGCTCATAGTAGAAGTGGGATTCAAATTAACAAAGTTTAGAAGTGGAATGAAATGAAATTAGTGGCTTCAAAAGCATACGAACACAAAATGGTCATGGTCATAAGAACTGATCTCAAAATGAGTAAAGGAAAAATGATAGTTCAGGCGTGTCATGCTGCAGTAGAGTCTTCTGAAGTAGCAAAAAGAGAAAACAGAGAAGTATGGAAGAAATGGAGAAATGGTAGCTCGAAGAAGGTAGCGCTTCGTGTTGAATCGCTTGAAGAACTCTTAGAGCTCTACAATAACACTCTTCAACTTAAGGTTTCTTGTGCACTAATTAAAGATGCTGGACTCACTGAATTACCACCAGGGACTACTACTGCGTTAGGTATTGGTCCTGACAAATCTGAAGTCATAGACAAAATAACAGGGCAACTTCAACTTATTTAAGAATGAATTACAGAAAATCAGTTTTAAGGGAAAGAATCACCTATTTTTTGTGAAGGGATGAAAAGTGGCTAAATTGACAGAATTTACATCTGAAAGAGCCACTGGGTTGAAGTATTATGTGACCCCTCAACCAGGAATTGGAGGAAGGATTAAGCAATTAATAGAAGATTTTGTTGTGCGAGAAATTACACCTGAGGGCATATTACTTCCGATTAATGCTCAACAAGGGATAGAGAATGATAATCAGAATGGTGAATATACTATATTTTATCTTCAAAAATATGATTGGGATAATCATCGTCTAATTCGAATCCTTTCGCGGCGTCTCAAGACAAGCAGAAAACGATTTTCTTTTGCAGGAACCAAGGATAGACGAGCTTTGACAATTCAACGAATGAGTGCATGGAAAATTCCTCCAGAACGATTGCTTGGGCTTCGCATCAAGGATGCGAAAATCTTGAATGCCGTCTATGCCAACAAACCTGTAAAACTCGGTGATTTATGGGGTAATAACTTCACAATCATCATAAGAGATATAAGAGAGTCAAAAATAGAAATAGAACACGCCATAGCACGATTTCAAGAAGTTCTCCAAAAGATGGGCGGATTACCTAATTTTTTTGGACATCAACGTTTTGGAACTCTCCGCCCAATTACACATCTTGTAGGTAAAGCATTCATTCGAGGAAATTTCAAAAAAGCAGCAGAGATTTATCTAACAACAACGTCTCCTTTAGAATCAAAAGAAGCTATCCTTGCTAGAATAGAACTTCATGAAACAAAAAACTACAGAAATGCTCTAAAAAATTTTCCAAAAGGCTATAAGCCGGAGTTAGCGATGATGAATCATTTAGTGAAGCATCCAAATGATTTCATCAATGCTTTTAGAAAGATATCGAAGGGACTCCGTCTAATGTTCATTCATGCTTTTCAATCATACATTTTTAACAAATTTCTTAGTCTACGTATCGAAAAGGGGCTGTCCTTAAAACCCATAGATGGAGATATAGTTCAAACTGTAAATGGGAGCGTAGACCTTTTCAAAGAAAATCAAGATGGCATGAATGCCACCTTTGTTGCCCCATTAATAGGTTATGAACTTTCTTTATTTCCTGCAGGAATTGTTGGTGATTTATTCAACGAAATTCTTGAAGAGGAAGAAATTCTTCCATCAATGTTTCGTATAAAATCTTATCCAGAAGCAAGTTCAAAAGGAGGATATCGCCCCGTCGTTATGCCAATAAAAGACTTTCAAGTGTTAGAAATCAATGGAGATCACTTAAATGATGATAGAAATATGGTGAAAATAACTTTTTCATTAAGAAAAGGATCATATGCTACTGTACTTCTACGTGAGTTGTTGAAAACAGATTTGGTAACTCCGATGTACAGAGATTAGGGAGTTAGTCTTGTTCTATCGCGCGGAAAGATCACTACTTCACGAATATTTTGTTTTCCTGTTAAAACCATGACGAGACGAGCTAAACCAAGACCCCATCCTGCATGAGGAGGCATTCCCCAATCAAAAACCTTGAGATGAAAATCAAATGAACTTGGACTTAGTCCCTGATTAATTAATCTTTGAATCAAAGTTTCTTTTTTATGAATACGAGTTCCTCCGGAGGCTAGTTCAACCCAACCATACATAAGATCAAAAGATTCGCTGATTTCGGGTTTGTTATCCCGTGGTTGTATATAAAAGGGTTTTCCTTTAGAAGGCCATTCCGTAATGAAATACGGGCCACTTATTATTGAGCCAAGTTTTCGACTGGCCTCAGTTCCAATATCATCTCCCCAATCGAGTTCATAGTCATTTTCTGCTAATAATTCAAGGGTTTCTGTGTAAGTATACCTCTTTAATGGGAGTTTTGGGATTTGTAAATCACTCTTAAGAAGAAGATTTAATTCCTTTTCACAGTATTTTTTTATGTCAGAAATGACATAATGAATCAGTTCCTCTAACACATTCATGACATCATTATAGTCTACAAACGCCATCTCAATATCGACCATCATTAGTTCGTTGAGATGGCGAGTAGTTGAGTGTTCTTCAGCCCTAAATATGGGCGCAATTTCGTAAACCTTGTCAAATACTGTAATAAGCTGTTCTTTATACAACTGAGGGCTCTGGGCTAAAAACGCCTCTTTCTCGAAATATGCTATTGGAAAAAGCTCTGTTCCGCCTTCTGTCGCAGTAGCTATTATTCGAGGTGTGTTGATTTCGATAAAGCGTCGGTTTACAAAAAATTGGCGCATAGCTGTCGTAACTCTGTGGCGGATAATAAAGGTAGCATGCGCTTGAGTGGAACGTAAGTCTAAAATACGATTATCTAAACGTGTATCGAGATCCGCTTTCACTTTGTAGGTAGGATCTAAAGGTAAATTTGCAGTTACATTATTTAATAGTTTAAAGTCAGTTGGAATCAGCTCGAAACCAGTTGGAGATCGTTTATCACTTTTTACGATACCTTTAATAGCTACCGGCATTTCATTTCTAAGAGAATTTGCCTTATCAAACAGTTTTTCATCAAGTTTGGCTTTAGGGAATGTGATTTGCACTTCTCCAAAATTATCACGTAAAATAGCGAATTTTAAGCCGCCAAGATCACGAGTTTGTTTTATCCACCCGCATACTATAATTTCTTTTCCTTTAAATGTTTTAAGATCGATTTGATCACTATAATGAGTTCGTCGCCAGTTCTCAAGCTTGTCTATCTCCATGAAAGTCCCTCACATCGCTATTTATGATAACAACTAACTTTTAGCCAACCTAAATCAGCATTAATTAAATGCACTACTAATTAGCATTTTCAAAATTCTAAGAAATCTTGGTCACAAAAATGGAAAATAGAATTTTCTTATAATCCTTTTGATGAAACAGAAAAGTGACGTTTATTCAAATACTATACGAATAGGTTCATCCGTTAGTTTTTGGACCACATCTTCAAGGGTATCCACAGATGCAGGCAGTTTTCCACGTTGTCCACGCACTCTAACTTTTTTTACTTTTGTGCCGTCTGGAAGCCAGATAGTATTAATACCTGCTATTTCAGCGGGAGCTAACAAATCTTCAATCAGCTTTCCTGTAGAGGATGAAGTTTCGAGAACACGAATCTTTTTCTTAAGATTTTGTTCAAGTTCTTTAATGACTTTCCCACGATGTCCAAGAATTGCTGGCAAATCATTTTCTCCAACTAATACAATGATTAATGAACCAACCTCGACTGCACGAAAGAATGTAACATCTTTTAGTTCATTATGTCTTTGCTCCAGTTTATTAAGCGCCATTGCGACACTGATATCAACGTTAGTAAGTTCTCCTGAATCAATAAGAGATTGGCACTTACCACAGAGAATACCTGTCTGTAAACAGAAATTGCAAAAGGGTCCTTTCATGTTAACTCTCTCCCGCTACTGGAGCGTCCATATCTCTTTGTGGATATTCCGAAGATAACCATTAGTCGCCTCCTCTTTCCAAGATAATCTCGATCGTTGAGGTATTAAGTTGATTCCCATCTTCTGTTCTTAACATTTCTGTTCCTGTTGTTATACTTTTCACCTTAATATCCGTTAAGAATTTGTTTTTTATTACCTCTGCAACATCTACGGAGCGGCTGATTGCACGTCCTCTTGCTTTAATCAAGACTTCCTTAATATTGCCATGAAATATAGTGATAGCTGCGAGTACGTAGTTCATGACTGGTTTGGAACCGACGTATATGATGTTACTTTCTGGCATTGACGAACCTCGATTTCATGTTCGTTGTATTTGCTTTGCTCCCCGTATAGTTCAATCTATTTATCAATCTTTTGTTAAGGGGGGTTCTCATGCGAATCTCGTTGCGCAGTTCGATAGCTTTCCAGAAGGGATTATTTTAACACTTCCATAATCCTACCACCTTTTTGAATATGAAACTCTTTTTATCATTTCGTTAGGATACACCGAGGTTTAGGAAGAAGAAAAAACGCATTATTTACCAACTCTTAAAAAATTTTCCATTTCATCTTTAATGTTGACATCAAAATCGGTTTTTGATTTGAAAACTTGCGCAACTTTTATAATATGTATGCTTTTTTTTACAAATAAATAATTAAATATGTAAATATGTAAATTCTATTTTAATGCCATGTAAACAAGAATAACGGAGGATATAACATGGCCAGTAATGTTGTTAAAATTACAGATAGACAATTGCAAATCTTGAAAAAACTTTACGCTGCAGGAATCACCACTTGAGTTGATCTTCCCGCTCTATGGTGCCTGAAAAAGCGTAAAAGTTCACACCATTGTCTTAACTCAAAATGAACTGAGTGATGAATTAAGTATAACCCGTCAGGCCCTATCCAACCACCTAAGAAAACTAAGAGACATAGATTTTATCCGCACTGGTAGAGGCTTTATAGACCTCACAAACAAAGCCATGGAAGCCCTTGGCGAATCTGTAACTGAAGCATTCGTGTTTATACAGATCGATCCTGAACGACGAATAGAAGCATACGACCAAATTAAGGCGTTAAGAGCACAACGGCTATTTCGGGTGACTGGATCAGAACTAGATTTGATTGCACAGGTTGGACGTGCTAAGTTAGACTCTTTTCTAAAAGACCTCGCAGCAATTTTAGGAGTTAAAAAGACTTCGGCCCATGTTATCCTTGAAACTATTATGGAATGAAACATAAAATCGTTGATAAGCGCCTGGGCCTGGAAATTAGTTATGCTACTTACAGTCTTTTAAGTACAATTATTTTATGGTTCAAATTTGCAGGGTTTTTTATGAGGACATAGTTCGAAATTTCTCCTCCTGCCGCAACATCTTGGCGGAAAGCGATATTAGTGGACTACCATGCAACAAGTTGTATGGCTTCCTGAATCATTCATTCCCCAACGGGACATGTCAAACAGGCTCTACGGGCAGTTCCTGCCCTGAAATTGATGTTAATTTGAGAACTGGCGAGTGTTACCTCAGCTAGATTCTAGTTACGATAGATGCGAAACAGTACTTAAAGATTACAGAGTATCATGAAAGTGAAAAAAGTAACGCAATTCAATCCCCCAACACGTTGAGGGGTCTTCTTGCGGAGGAGTGAATAAAACAGATGTTCACTTTTTAAACCTTTTTTCGGTAAAGTGCTAGCGCATTGTCCTCTAAGTGATTGGGTGCTTTTGTGAACAGATTTGTTGCAGAAATGAATTGGGACAACTATCGCAAATATTT
>JAEORY010000602.1 GCA_016840645.1 Candidatus Borrarchaeota archaeon
TTCCTTCCAGTGCATGGAAAAAGCAACCAGCAGGAAAACCGCAGACATGGATAGCATGGTCCCGGAAAATGGTACCCTCAGGTTATGCAGAAAGCTCCCCAGCACAATCTCAATGGCCGCCCAGATACTCCCGATGACAGCAGCTTTGGTCCAATGTGAACTTAGTTTTGCAGTTGTGGCATTTCCCAGATCTTTTTTCATTCGCTGTTGGGCATAGTTCCTTCCGAATGGTGCAAAGATATCAGATTGTTGCTAATGCATATAGGTAAACAGTCTTTGCACAATTAATGACATAAATGCTAAAATATGGGTTCTCAATTTCTCTTAATAGGATCAACTGCATTTAAGAATGGAAAACGATGAAAAGAAATATACGCATAATTATATAATGATATAAAGATCATTATATGTTTTTTCTTATCTTTGTTAAGGAACATTATAGAACCGATCTGATATGGAAACGGATGCTGATACTGAAATTGGAGAGGTTGTTCGCCGCAATTTCAAAACAGCACAAGTTTTTAAGAATCATAATATTGATTACAGCTGTTATGGAGAAATACCACTCTCAGTTGCATGCAGACAATCAAACACTAGGATAGCTAACCTGAAATCAGAAATTGATCCCATGCTTCAGGTATATGATCCTGATTCACGCTTTATTGAGAAGCTTAGTTTGGAAGAATTAAGTAATTATATTGTTAAAAGGCATCATAGTTATGTAAAAGAAAGCATCCCTTTTCTTCAGGCTAAGTTAAAGAAGCTTATAAACTTACACGGCCACAAACGTCCTGTACTGCACGAGCTCTCAAAGCTATTCAGTGAAGCAGCTGATACGTTAACTGCCCATATGGAGCAAGAAGAATTCCATCTGTTCCCATTTATTAACATACTGGAGAACTTCTATCGTGTTAAAACCATTTCTGATGACTATTATTCGATTGTTCAAAAGGTGTTTGATGAGATTAGGGAAGATCACATCGCAGAAAGAAACAGGTTCGAAGCTATTTCAAACCTGACTGACAATTATAAAGTCCCACTTAATGGGTGTAGATTGTATGAAGTTACATATCTAACACTTGAAGAGCTTGATAAGGACCTTCAGAAACATATGCATCTAGAGAGTTATGTTTTAAATAAAAAGGCCATAGAATTATACCAGAAATTGATTACTCAAAAACAACCTATCTGATAGCTAAAAGTACAGATGATGGAGAAATATACATTATGGTAACCGAATCAGGAATCCTGGAAAAAGTAAAAATCCCCATCAAAAGTTTGCTTGAATTAACACAATACCTGCAATAGTCATGACCAGAGAAGACTTTTTAATAGAATTTCGGCAAGAACATCGACAAATAAGGGATCTTCTATTTGATATGATCACATCCTTCATTCAGAAAGACCTTAAAAGATCTGCGGTTCTGCTAAATGAATTGGATATCCTCACAGGTCCGCATTTCAGATATGAGGAAGAAGCGTTGTATCCAGCACTAATAAAAATATACGGCGAATTCTATATAAATAAGCTAATATCTGATCATGATCTTGCTATTGCCAGAGCAATGAAACTGAGCTCGATGCTATCTAAAGAGAACTATTATAAAGAGGATCAGACTGAGTGCATAAATACGGTACGTTCCATATTACCCCATGTAAGTGATTGTGAAGGCCTTTCCATCATGGTTGAAAAGCTGGATGATAGCGATATCAGAATCATCTGTAAGTCTGTCATCAACGCCAGGACTGGAAATACACCCTTAATAGAATGGGCGGAAACCGCTCGAAACAGGAAACTTCTTTCATTCAAAAATGAATCAATAATATCATGAAAAACATAACAAATGATTTGTCAAACGAACATCAGAACATATTGAAGTTTATTGATGTTCTATTAGCCGAGTGCGAAAGACTGGAAACCGGACATGTAATTGACCCGACTTTCTTTGAGAAAGCTTTATACTTTATAAAAAACTATGCAGATCGCTTTCACCATGCTAAAGAGGAAGATATACTTTTCAAGATAATGCTTGAAAATCAGGGGGGATTACACTGCAATCCGATCCCTGTGATGCTTCATGAGCATGAAACAGGACGGGAATATGTAAAAGGTCTGGAAGAAGGCGTGAATGAGTGCAACAAAGTAAAAGTATTAGAGAACGCCAGGATGTACGGGTACCTTCTGCAAGATCACATTTATAAAGAAGATAATATCCTTTACCCCATGGCTGAGCAGGCCTTAAGCGACATACAAAAAGCAATGATTCTTAATATGTATAAGGAGGTGGAAGAGAGCAAATTTCCAAAAGAAATTGTGGAAGAATACCTGACCGTTCTGAATATACAAGCTACAGAGTGAAGCATTTCTTAGTCATATCTCTTTTGGTGATACTCGGCTGCCAAAGATCAAATGAATCAGAGGATTCTTCTAATTTACTTTCTTCACTCAGACCAGAGGAAGAGCTGCGTGAAACAGTATCGAAAATCTGGGAAGATGCTGCTAATGGGGATACTGTTGCTCTCAAACGAGCCCACTTGAATAGTCCAAAATTTTCCAAGTTTGGACCTCGGGTCGCCTTACGACAGGATGTCGAAAGTACTAATAGAACCGAGTCAGAGCATTTTTCATCAGTAGTAGATGCAAGCTTCTCAATTGAGGAGCTTAAGGTGGACCTCTTTGGAGAAGTAGCTGTGACCACATTCTACAATAACTACTCCTTTACAAAAAATAATTCGAAAATTGAAGGTAAAGGAAGAGTCACTCTGATTTTTCTGCAGACTGAAGATGGATGGAAAATCATACATGAACACTCTTCACCATTTATTGAATGAATAAGCAAGAATGTGAAACATTGAAAAAGGATATGCTAAGACATGTATTTTTCGGATTCTGCTTTATTCTTGCGTTTTCTACGAGCGCAACAGGACAAAAATCCTTGGAAGAACAAAAGGAATGTGCGGAGCAATTGTTCCGTAGTGTTTATGGAGGTCAGCCTGAAAAGATCGACAATCTGATTAGTGATGATATGGTTTCCAGCTATCCGATTTTTGAAGAATTGTTTAATACG
>JAEORY010000603.1 GCA_016840645.1 Candidatus Borrarchaeota archaeon
CTACCTTGGGGAGATCTTAATGTAGACGTAGCCGTAGAATCAACAGGGATTTTTAGAGATCGACAAAATGTGTCAAAACATCTAGATGCGGGGGCTAAAAAGGTGATTATCTCAGCGCCTGCTAACGATCCAGACGTAACGATCGTTTTAGGAGTGAATGAAGACACTTATAATAAAGCAAGCCATAATATAATTTCTAATGCTAGTTGCACGACCAATTGCCTCGCACCAGTATCGAAGGTATTGCTAGATGAATTCGGGATCAAAAAAGGTATTATGACCACGATTCATGCTTACACAAATGACCAGCGAATACTCGATTTTCCTCATAAGGATAAACGACGAGCAAGAGCTGCTGCTGTATCCATGATTCCAACAACGACTGGTGCTGCAAAAGCGCTGGGTTTGGTTATTCCCGCATTGCAAGGTAAAATGGATGGGATATCTATACGCGTTCCCACTCCCAATGTAAGTTTAGTAGATTTAGTTGTCGAAACAGAAACAAATGTAACTGTTGAGCAGGTCAATAACGCGTTTAAAGAAGCTGTGAAAGGACGATTAGGTAAATACATGACTTATACTGAAGAACCCCTCGTTTCTGCAGACTATAACGGGAACCCGAGTTCAGCGATCGTAGATGGACCACAAACAAATGTAATTCAGGATAATATGGTAAAAGTCCTAGCATGGTACGATAATGAAATGGGATATTCTAATCGATTAGTAGACCTAGCTTTGTTTATCTAATTAAAGAAGTGCAGAACATATACTACTACTTCTTTTTTTTTTGGCACTGGAACGAAAGCCTCAGGCAATTTTTTAAATCTTATACATAATTTAATAGAAGATTCTGACATCTGAAACGATTTAGGCAACTGGAAGTTAGTGAAATAGTTTTTCAAACTAGTGCTTAAAGATTAGATATAAAAATATGAAACGCTAATGGTACTTCCTATCAAGATCAAATAAACTGCAAAGACAAAGCGCAGAATATACATAGACGATTACTGTTATTCAAAATTAAAAAAAGAGGTAGTCCTTTGAATGAACCTATTACTTCTAGGTCACCTGTACTTGTAATTGGTGGAGGAATTGCAGGAATTCATGTTGCCCAAGAATTAGCCGATTTTGGAATTCAAGTTTATCTAATTGAAAAAGAGCCTACACTTGGAGGTAAAGCGTTACAACTCTTCAGATTCTTTCCTACAGATGATTGCGCCCTTTGTGTTTCGTCATCGGATAGACTTTTTTCTCGTGGTGGATTTAGGAAATGTTTTTACAGATGCGGTATCACAGAGCATCCAAATATAGAACTGCTTACTCAAACACAACTTGTGGCTGTAGAGAAACTGAATTCAGAATTTAAGGTTTCACTAGAACGACATCCGAGATTTGTAGACGAGAAAAAATGCATTATGTGTGATAAATGCGCCGATATATGTCCAGTAGTGGTTCCTAATCCTCATAATCTTAATTTAGATACTCAAAAAGCGATTTATCTGCCTGCATCTCAAGCAATTCCCTACAGTTACGTAATAGATCCAAACACATGCTTATTCGAAGAATGTGCTAAATGTGTGGAAATTTGTCCTACAAACGCAATAGACATCAAAGAAGAAAGGGAAACCATCGAAAAAAATTTCGGATCGATAGTTATAGCGACGGGCTTTGAAGAATTTGATCCCAGTCCCCTAAAAGAGTACGGATATGGTATATTTGATGAAGTAATCACACAAGTAGAACTTGCTCGATTAGTAGATCCACAAGGTCCGACTAAGGGAAAACTTCAAAAGAAAGATGGAGCTCCCATAAAGAATGTAACTATGTTGCAATGTGTCGGGTCAAGAGACAAAAGATTTAATAGTTACTGTTCAAGTATATGTTGCACATATGCTCTTAAACATTCACTCCTAATTAGAGAGCAAGAAATTGATGTGAATATTGCTTATATGGACATTCGGACGCCTTTTATTTATGAGGACTATTTTTCACGAGCTAGAGATGATGGAGTGAAATTTATTAAAGGACGTGTCAGTCACATCGAGAAGGATCCTGTGACGCAGAAAGTGCATGTGTATGTTTCAGATATCCAAACTGAGGAAATAATGGATCTAGAAACTGATCTAGTCGTTCTTAGTGCCGCTCTTGTTTCGTCTAAAGGCATAAAAAGACTGGCTGAGAAACTAGGTCTTGAATTAGATGATTATGGATTTTTTCCAACAACTGGAGCTAAAGAAAGCATTTATACGAATATAGAGAATGTTTATGTCTGTGGAGCTGCTCAGGAGCCAAAAGATATCCCCTCAACCATAGAACAAGCCAATGCTGTTAGCATGGCGATCTTAAGGCGAAATGCCCCTCTCCAGAAAGGTGAAGTGAAGTGACCTCAGAAAATCAACGCGTTGGCGTATTTCTCTGTAGTTGCGCCTCTAAGATAAGCGAAACCGTAGATTATAACACAATTATAGACTATTTATCTAAGAATGAGGATTTATTCGTAGGACAACATGATACAGCTTGTTTAAGTGATGGACTTGAATTTCTCAAAAAATCTATAAAAAATAATAATCTTACAAGGGTTGTTATTGCAGCATGTACACCAAAACTATTTGAAACCAGATTTAAGGCAGAACTTCAGCAAATTGGTATTGAACCAGATTTCGTAGAAATTGCGAATTTAAGAGAGCAATGTGCACTCCCTCACAAGCCATGGCCACAAAAGGCAACTACAAAAGCTATTGCTCAAATTAATGCCGCAATATCAAAGGTACGTTTAGCAAGTTATGTTGAAAAAAAGAAGTTCTCTCCGCAAGAGTCAGTAGCTATTATTGGGGGAGGCATTGGCGGCCTAAAGGCGGCCTTAGATTTAGCCAGCAATGGTGTAGATGTCTTTGTCATTGAACGCTCTCCTGAGATTGGAGGAAGGGTACGAAAAATTGCAAGGATTCGAGGAGAAGAAGACTATAAAGCGGTTCAAGAACTTCTAGAAAGTGTTACTGCAAGTCCACAGATCGAAATATTCACGTCAAGCGAAGTAAAAAGTGTTGCGGGAGTGCCAGGAAAT